>NZ_JAFLQX010000017.1:0-67453 GCF_017579965.1 Salegentibacter sp. BDJ18 | reverse complement strand
TATGGTTTTAAGTGGCATCATCATGTTTTTTTTAACCTATACAAAACATTAATTATTTGTTTTTCAGTGTTTTAATTTTTTTATAGGCAAATAAAATAAGAGAAAACTTGGATTACAACATAGAAGTTACTTACAGCCTTTTTTACTACGTGTATCTACCAAATAAATGATTTTCCATTCGCTCTTTGATTTCATGAGCTGGAAAGTATTTACCCCGCAATGACTTAATTCATCATTTATATAAAAAGAATAAGGAGTGCTTACATTGGCGATCATGCCGTTAACAAGAATATCAAAATTGTGTAATTTTTCTTCAAATTTAGTCGAAGCTGGAATTGAAGCTATCGACTTTAAAAAATGTGAATATTCTGAAGTAGATAAATCTGTATTCCCTTCATTATCTATAGCTACAGATTGCATTTTAATATCTGGATGTGCAAAACTTTTTAACCTCACAGAATCCTGAGCGTGAAAGGCATCAAAGAAATTTTCAATTAACCTCTGAAGATTTTCTTTTTCGCCATTTTGGCTCCACCCTATTTGTCACAAAAGCAAAAAACTAATTAATAATAACTTCTTCATAGAATTCATTTTATTTAAACGCTAATTTAGTATTTTAAAGTTTTTACGCTAATCCATCAATTATGAAAAGAATTACGATTATTTTCTGGTGTCTAAGTCTTTGTTTTTTCTTTAATAATCTTCCTATGAAGGCCCAGGAAAAACAGGAAAAAAAGATTGTAGCTTACATTATTAGTGATAATGTTAATGATAAATTTGATGAAATTTCTGCTGAAAAACTCACCCACATTAATTACGCATTCGCTAATATTAAAGATGGAAAAATTATAGAAGGAAATCCTGAAGATGTAGAACGATTAAAAAAAATAAACAGTTTAAAAGAAGAAAACCCCGATTTAAAAATCCTGATTTCGGTTGGGGGCTGGACCTGGTCTGGTGGATTTTCTGAAGCAGTGGCAACCAGAACTGACAGGGAGCGATTTGCCAATAGCGGAATTTCCTTTCTACAAAAACACAAAATTGATGGGATAGATTTAGACTGGGAATATCCCGGGTTGCCAGGAGCGGGAAACCCTCATATGCCTGAAGACATACAAAACTTCACCTCTATTTTAAAACTTTTTAGAAAGAAATTAGATTCCCTGGGCAAAATAGACCAGAGAAATTATTTACTAACCATAGCAACGGCTGCCACTCAGGAATATTTAGATAATGTAGAATTGGATAAAATTCATCCATACCTGGATTTTATAAATATTATGAGCTACGATTACCAGGGTGGCTGGAACGATTCTACATCCCACCATACAAACTTATATGTTTCAGAAACAGATCCCAAAGATTACAAACAGAGTACTCAAACCGCGGTGAAGGAACATTTGGCGGCTGGCGCTCCTTCAGAAAAAATTGTTGTGGGTATGGCTTTCTATGGCCGTGGATGGCACGAGACCGAAAATAAAAACTTCGGGTTACATCAAAAAGCTCTTGGGAATGCTTTCAGCATTAATTATAGAGATTTAAAAGATAGTATAGAAACTGGTAAATATAAACGCCATTGGGATAAAGAAGCCAAAGCACCTTTTCTTTGGCGCGAAAATACCGGAACATTTATCACTTATGATGACCCCCAATCAATAAAAGAAAAAGCCTGTTATATTTTAGATAATAATTTGGGTGGTGCGATGTTTTGGCAATATCACGGAGACGATGGCGAATTATTAAAAACGCTTTATGCTGAACTTAAAAAACAATAAAACCAGCTTCTTACCTTAAAACCGCGTGTTTTTGTACTTTTACCATCCAAAATTGAAAATATGTCTGTAGCTAAGAAAGAATATAAAAGAGTCACTACCAAGTCTCTCGTAGATATGAAAAAAAATGGTGAGAAGATTGCGATGCTAACTTCTTACGATTACTCTATGGCAAAAATTGTAGATGGTGCTGGAATAGATGTAATTCTTGTGGGAGATTCTGCCAGTAATGTGATGGCGGGCCACGAAACCACACTTCCTATTACTTTAGATCAAATGATTTATCACGCAACTAGCGTGGTAAGAGCTATAAATCGTGCCCTTGTTGTTGTAGATCTTCCCTTTGGAAGTTACCAGAGTGATCCAAAAGAAGCTTTGCGCTCTGCAATTAGAATTATGAAGGAAAGCGGCGGTCACGCTGTAAAACTTGAAGGTGGAAAAGAGATTAAAGAATCGCTTAAGCGTATACTGCACGCGGGAATTCCCGTAATGGGACATTTAGGCTTAACCCCGCAATCTATCTATAAATTTGGGACTTATACCGTTAGAGCGAAAGAGGAAGCTGAAGCCGAAAAATTAAAATCTGATGCGATCTTGTTGGAACGCCTGGGTTGTTTTGCCATAGTTTTAGAAAAAGTTCCGGCTAAGCTGGCTAAAGAAGTAGCCGAAAGTATAAGTATTCCTGTAATAGGAATTGGTGCCGGAAATGGTGTAGATGGCCAGGTTTTGGTAATTCATGATATGTTAGGGATGACCCACGAATTTAACCCCAGATTTTTAAGAAGATATGCCGATCTTCATACCGAAATGACCAAAGCTTTTGAAAATTATCGGGACGATGTAAAAAGCAAAAGTTTCCCATCTGATGATGAACAATATTAGTTTAGTAAGCAGTCGTAATTTGCAGTTTGCAGGCAAATAAAATATCCAGTTTGGAAAAAACAATTTCAGATAAAAATAACCTCCAGGTTCTTTATGAAGACAATCACATTATTGTGGTTAATAAACGTCCCGGTGATATTGTTCAGGGCGATAAAACTGGCGATAAACCGCTAAGTGAGGTTGTAAAATCTTATATAAAGGAAAAATATAATAAACCCGGAAATGTTTATTTAGGCGTAGTTCACCGTTTAGACAGACCAACCAGCGGAATTGTTCTTTTTTCAAAAACATCTAAAGCCCTACCAAGACTTAACAAGCTTTTTCAGCAAAAAGAAGCGAAGAAAACTTACTGGGCAATTGTGAAAAATGTTCCCCCGAAAGATTCAGATACTTTGGTCCATTTTTTAAAGAGAAACCCAAAACAAAACAAATCTTACTCCCATATTAAAGAAGTTCCCGAAAGCAAAAAAGCTATTCTGGAATATCGACTTTTAAAAAAACTGGACAACTATTTTCTGTTGGAAGTAGATTTGCATACCGGGCGGCATCATCAAATTAGAAGTCAACTTTCGGCAATTGGCAGCCCAATTAAAGGCGATCTTAAATACGGATTTGACCGAAGTAATAAGGATGCCAGTATTCATCTACACGCCAGGGAGCTAAAATTTATTCATCCCGTAAAGAAAGAAGAAATAAACATTATTGCTCCTCCTCCAGATGAAGTACTTTGGAATAATTGTTTAAACTAAACCCGCCTAAAATACTATGAAAATCCTTTTCCTCAGCTTAATTCTTACTGTAATTTCATTTTCCATATTTGCCCAGGATACCATTTATATGGATAATAATTATCAGAAATTGGATAAGAAAGAAAATGCTAAATATTTTAAAATTGTTACTCCTACTCCAGACAAAGACTATGAATTTTTAAGAACAACCTATTTCGTGGATGGAACAAAAAAAGCTGAGCAATCTTATGACCTAAAAGATGAAAAGAAAATCTATGAAGGATTACATAAACATTATTATGAATCTGGAGAATTGTTTCATTCGATAGAATTTAAGAAAGGAAAAATGCACGGAGAATTAGTTGCCTACTGGAAAAATGGGATCAAAAGGAGACACGATTATTTCAAACGAAATAAACTAAAAAAAGGGACGGTTTGGAATAAGGCTGGTGAAGAAATTGAATATTTCCCCTTTGAGATTCCACCTGAATTTCCTGGAGGACAAAAAGCTCTACAAAAGTATCTAATAGAAAATATTAAAATACCTACTTATCATAATTCTATGCAGCGAGTAGTAATAAGATTTACTATTAATTGCGAAGGAAATACGACTGACATTAAAATAGTTGAAGAAGCCCCCGCTAAATATATGGTGGAAGCTTATAGAGTTGTAAAAGAAATGCCAAAATGGAAACCAGGGAAGCAATTTGGAGAGGTGGTAAATGTAAGTTATAGTCTTCCTCTCGTGTTTCAAAAATAATTATCTACTTACCAAAGCTACTTTTTCAGCAATAACATCAGCCACCGGTCTGTTTTCTATTTTACTCTCGAGCCAGGAAAGGATATCCAGGTATAAAAATGCCCTACGCTCATAGGGATGATCTTCAAAATCTTTTAATTTGGTATGCAGTTTCTTAAATTCATCTTTAATTTCAAGCGGAGAAACTTCTGGTAAATTTCTAAGAAAACGTATCATTTCTTTCTGCACCTCGTGCAAATCGTTCATTTTAATTAAAAATTTATAGGTAGATTTTACAAGGCGATCTAAGTGATAGTCCAGCCCGGCTTCGTAATGAGCTACCAAACTCA
The DNA here is from genome assembly GCF_017579965.1 of Salegentibacter sp. BDJ18. Taxonomy (NCBI): domain Bacteria; kingdom Pseudomonadati; phylum Bacteroidota; class Flavobacteriia; order Flavobacteriales; family Flavobacteriaceae; genus Salegentibacter; species Salegentibacter sp. BDJ18. The sequence goes on along the minus strand of NZ_JAFLQX010000017.1, from coordinate 62,982 downwards.
AGATACGGGCAAAACACATAAGATCTTCCCGCATTTCAAGCGATTTATTATTGATAATCTTATTAAGAAATTCTATACATTTTTTATTGTTCCCGTCTCCAAAATATAGACAGGCAATCTTATAGTAGAACACCATAATGTGATGCTCATCAATTCGGTCCTTATATTTCTTTATTCGTTTCTGGATTTTCTCTACCAATTCATCGCCATTCGCAAAGTTCCCTTGCATAAAGCGTAAATTCAGCTTATTGGAGTATAGATAAAGAAAAGCCAGGGCTTTTATATTATCATCATCAGGGATTTTGGCATCCTTCAGCATTCCCTCAAGATTCTTAAGGGTTTTCTCGAATAAGTTGGTATGATTAAGGTAAAATAAAGATTCCAGCAAATAATGATTACCTTTTAAATACGAAACCGGGTGAATAGGTACCAAATGTGTATGCTCATTAAAAAGATCTATCCATTTCATAGAATAGCGGTAGCAAGCCAGAAAATCCTGGGTGATAAAACTAAACCATAAGTGGGCTTTATACAACCACAATTTTTCTCTGAAACCTATATTCTTGATTTGATATTCAGGAAGGTTTTGGTAAAAATAATTTCTAATACTTTCAGCCTCTTCTTGTGTTCGGGCATATCCCATTTTTAGAAAAATAGCATATAATTGTAATGACAAATTTGAAAGTTTACTGGAAATTAAATTCAGATCACTCAAATCCCGGGTTTGCTGAATAAGGCTTTCGGCACGGTTTTCTATACTTCGGGTAATATATTGCGATTCTATTATTTTCTCCAGCTCCAGAATTTCATAAGCCAGATTTTTCTCTTCATATTCCAGCGCCTGGCCTTTAATTTTATCGAGCAATTTCAAACTTTGTTTGTAAAGACCTTTTCTATAAAGGATATAAGCAAAATCAAACTGTTCCCTAATTTGCACCGGTATGCTTTGATGAGCAGGATTCAGTCTAAGACTAATAAGAATTTGTTTATATAAATGTGCTTTTACATTAGATAATTGTTGCTTACTTATTTTAGTTTTTAGAAGAATTTCTTTCTCATTATATTTCTTCATTTTGGTCATCACCTTAAATAAATTTAAAAATTTACTATCGGTATTCACACCAATTCTTCCAACATACAATGAAAATTGACGCTTTTCTGAAGGTGAAAGCGACTTAATCAAAGAAAATAAGTTATCAGTTAAATCATTAGTCATTGTAATAGAATAGTTCGTAATAAACTGATTTACAGTGGTATTACATTATATTTTTTAGTTTAATTATCGTAATGACCTTATAGGCAAAGGTCTGCAGTGTATAGATTAACAATACTTTAGTTAAAGATAAAGTAAAAAAAATCTCTTATGAGCACAGAAAAGGTAGAAATTTTTGACACGACGTTACGAGACGGAGAGCAAGTTCCAGGTTGTAAATTAAATACGGCCCAAAAACTTAAAATTGCTGCGCGCCTTGATGAGCTGGGAGTAGATGTTATTGAAGCGGGTTTTCCTGTTTCCAGTCCCGGCGATTTTCAATCGGTTTACGAAATCTCTAAGCTGGCAAAGAATGCCGCCGTTTGTGGACTCACCCGTGCTGTTAAAAAAGATATCGAAGTTGCTGCTGAAGCTTTAAAATATGCTAGAAAACCGCGTATTCATACCGGTATTGGAACATCAGATTCACATATTAAATATAAATTCAACTCTACCAGAGAAGAAATTATTGTGCGTGGTGTAGCCGCGGTTAAACACGCAAAGAATTTTGTAGACGATGTTGAATTTTATGCTGAAGATGCCGGAAGAACAGATAATGAATTTCTTGCCCGCGTTTGTACCGAAATGATTAAAGCCGGAGCAACTGTTCTAAATATCCCTGATACTACCGGATATTGCCTTCCTGATGAATACGGAAGAAAAATAAAATATTTAAAAGACAATGTAAAGGACATCGATAAAGTTAGAATTTCCTGCCATTGCCACAACGATTTAGGCCTTGCTACGGCAAATGCTATTGCAGGTGTACAAAATGGAGCACGCCAAATAGAATGCACTATTAACGGAATTGGTGAGCGTGCGGGGAATACCGCTTTAGAAGAGGTCGTCATGATCTTAAGACAACACCCTACTTTAAATTTAAACACAAATATAGACCCCAAATTCCTTTTTGATACTAGTTGTATGGTTTCCCGTGAAATGGGAATGTTTGTACAGCCAAACAAAGCGATTGTAGGTGCAAATGCCTTTGCACACAGTTCTGGAATTCACCAGGACGGGGTAATTAAAAACCGTGAAACTTACGAAATTATAGATCCTGCAGAAGTTGGAGTTACTGAATCTGCAATTGTTCTTACGGCCAGAAGCGGGAGAGCAGCTTTAGCTTACAAAGCCAAGAAAATGGGTTACAATTTAACCAAGCTTCAGTTAGATGAGGTTTATGCTGAATTTCTGAATTATGCTGATGCCAGAAGATGCGTGGAAGACAATGATATTCACGAAATTATGGAAATTTCAGAAAGAAAAATAAGAGCTATAGCTTAATAATCCAACAAAAAGTTTAATACAACAAGGATTGAATTTATAAAAATGAAGAAAACTTTATTCGATAAAATTTGGGATGCACACGTGGTAGAATCTATACCCGATGGTCCCGATATTTTATATATCGATAAACATTTAATACACGAAGTTACGAGTCCACAGGCTTTTAACGAGCTGAAAGAAAGGGATATTTCGGTATTTCGCCCAGATCAAATTGTTGCGACGGCAGATCATAACACCCCGACTCAAAATCAGCATTTACCGGTTAAAGACTTATTGTCTAGAAAACAACTTAAAGAATTAACCCAAAATTGCGAGGAAAATAATATTACCCTTTATGGCCTTGGCCATCCTTATAACGGAATTGTTCACGTAATGGCTCCGGAATTAGGAATCACCCAACCGGGAATGACGATGGTTTGTGGAGACAGCCATACCTCTACCCACGGAGCATTTGGTACTATTGCTTTTGGAATTGGAACCAGCCAGGTTTCCCAGGTTTTTGCGAGCCAATGTGTTTTGGTTCAAAAACCTAAAAAATTGCGGGTAAACGTAAACGGAAAACTCAAAAAAGGGGTTTTACCAAAAGATGTTATTCTGTATATAATAAGCAAACTCGGGACAAATTCTGGTACCGGATATTTTTGCGAATATGCCGGAAATGTTTTCGAAGAAATGTCTATGGAAGGCCGAATGACGGTTTGTAATATGAGTATTGAAATGGGTGCTCGCGGCGGTTTAATCGCTCCAGATGAGACTACTTTTGAATACGTAAAAGGCAAAGAATTCGCACCAAAAGCTGAAGAGTTTGAAGCAGCAAAAGCTTATTGGGAAACTTTAAAAACCGATGAAGACGCTGAATTTGACCAGGAATATTCATTTGATGCCGAAGATATTGAACCTATGATCACCTACGGAACAAATCCGGGGATGGGAATTAAAATCACAGGTGCAATCCCAATGGAAGGTGGAAAAAGCGATGCTAAAGCTTTGGCCTATATGGGCTTTAAACCTGGAGAATCTTTATTAGATAAACCTATAAACTGGATTTTTATTGGTAGTTGTACTAACTCCAGAATTGAAGATTTTAGAGAGGCAGCAGCGTATATAAAAGGTAAACAAAAAGCTGAAAATGTAAACGCTTTAATTGTTCCGGGATCACGCCAGGTAGCAGCTCAAATTGAAGCTGAAGGTTTACGAGAAGTATTTGAAAATGCCGGTTTCACATTACGCCAACCGGGATGTTCAGCTTGTTTAGCAATGAATGATGATAAAATACCTGCAGGCGAATACTGTGTCTCCACCAGTAACAGAAATTTTGAAGGAAGACAGGGACAGGGTTCCCGTACAATATTAGCAAGTCCGTTAACTGCGGCAGCCACGGCTGTTTCAGGAAAATTAACCGACTTTACAAAACACTTAAATTAAATGGAAAAGTTTATCACATTAACCGATACAGCGGTTCCTTTAGAAGTAGAAAACGTAGATACCGACCAGATTATTCCTGCAAGGTTCCTAAAAGCAACAGATAAAGCGGGGTTTGGAGAAAACCTTTTTCGAGATTGGCGTTTTGATAAAAATGATGAACCTAATCCGGAATTTGCTTTAAATAAATCTGAATATAAAGGTTCAATTTTAGTCGCCGGGGATAATTTTGGGTGTGGTTCCAGCAGGGAACACGCTGCCTGGGCTCTTAAAGCTTACGGCTTCACCGTAGTAGTTTCCAGCTATTTTGCCGATATTTTCAAAGGAAATGCTCTTAATAACGGATTGCTTCCGGTTCAGGTAAGTCCGGAATTTTTGGAGCAGCTTTTTGCTGAAATCACCAAAGATCCTTCCGTAGAAATTATGGTTGACCTGGAAGCCCAAAAGATTAGAATTCCGAAGAAAGATATTTCAGAAAGCTTTGAGATAGATCCTTATAAAAAAACCTGTATGATCAATGGGTTTGACGATATAGACTTTCTGGTAAGCAAACTGGATGCAATAAAAGAATATGAACATAAAAGAACACAAAAATTACAAGGGACCACAGCCTTGTAGATTTGAATATGAGTAGATATCTGGAATTAACGTCATCCTGAACTTGTTTCAGGATCTAAGTTGATTAAACTTGTTAGAAGCTGAAACAAGTTCAGCTTGACGAGAGTTATAATTCTAAGACGGTTTAGTATTAAAAATTAACCACACATAAAGAAGAAAAATGAAATTAAAAATAGCAGTCTTGCCCGGAGACGGGATAGGCCCCGAAATTACACAGCAATCAGTTAAAGTTTTAAAAGCTGTAGCAGATCGATTCGATCACCACTTTCAATTTGAAGACGCCTTGGTAGGTGCGGCAGCAATAGATTTGCTGGACAATCCGTTACCTGAAGCTACGCTGGAATTGTGCAAGAAATCTGATGCTGTGTTATTTGGGGCAATAGGACATCCAAAATACGACAATAATCCAGATGCAAAAGTTAGACCTGAGCAGGGGCTCTTGCAGCTAAGAAAAGGCCTTGGACTTTTTGCCAATATTAGACCCGTAAAAGCTTACGACAAACTTATAGAACAATCGCCCTTAAAGGCCGATCGCATTGCAGGTGCCGATATGGTAATTTACAGGGAACTTACGGGCGGAATTTATTTTGGCGATAAATTTACAGCAGAAGATGGCCAAAGCGCTACCGATGTTTGTACCTACTCGGTAGAAGAAATTTCCAGGATGGCTCACCTGGCTTTTAAAGCGGCTGAGAAACGTTCCAAAAAATTAACCCTGGTAGACAAAGCCAATGTATTGGAAACATCGAGATTATGGCGAAAAACTGTAACTGCAATTGGTAAAGAATATCCTGAAGTAGAACTGGATTTTCTATTTGTAGACAATGCCGCAATGCAAATGATCCTGAACCCAACCCAGTTTGATGTTATCCTTACGGAAAATATGTTTGGTGATATCCTTTCAGATGAGGCCAGCGTAATTGGTGGTAGCATTGGGTTGTTGGCATCAGCCTCTGTAGGAAAAGAAAATGCGATGTTTGAACCTATTCACGGTTCCTATCCGCAGGCAACCGGAAAAGGTATTGCAAACCCGGTAGCTTCAATTTTATCGGCAGCGATGCTTTTAGAGCATTTCGGTTTGGTAGAAGAAGCTGAGGCAGTGAAAAAAGCGGTAGAACTTAGTATTAAACTAAACGTTTGCACCATAGACATTAACAAAGACAACCATTATACCACAGAAAAAGTGGGTGATTTCCTTGAGGGACTTATCAGTGAAGTTGATAATATTAGTATCAACAACGAAAACCTGAACCTTGGGCAAATGACTATTATTTAAGATTATTTTTTCTTCATTTATGTTTTGAACCCTTCGCATTTCGTGTGGTTTTGCGGGGGGTTTTTTTAGTGATACCCAATTTGTAAGAGCTTAATAAAGCTTCTGCAAAGTGCTGGTAGAACTATCCCGACAAAAAAGTCGGGATCTTATTATTCTAAACTCACATAAATATTCAAAAACCTAGGCCTCATTCTTTTTTCTCCTAATTTCGGCTAAAGCAAGATTATCTTTACTGCCCAAATGCGAATGCTTTTTACCTTCAGCAGCTTCATAAGTTCCTTCCTGCACCTGGCCTCCAATTATTTGATAAGCCTCTCTAAAAGATTTTCCCTGCATCACCAAATCGTTGATACTATCTACTGTAAAGAGGTATTTATATTTTTCATCCAGTAAATTGATATCCTTCACCTTAATTAAAGCGATAGAGTGAATAAAAATATCAAGGATCTCTTTAATATTTTCAACTGCATAAATGCTGTTTTCTTTAATTAATTGATAATCCCTATGATAACCGCTCGGTAAATTATTGGTAATTAAAATCATCTCGTTGGCGATGCTCTGTAGTTTATTGCATTTACCCCTAATCAACTCAAAAACATCGGGATTTTTTTTGTGAGGCATAATGCTGGAGCCGGTGGTAAGTTCATCGGGGAAAGTGATAAAATCAAAATTCTGACTCATATACAAACAAATATCCATCGCAAACCTGGAAAGCGTATTGGAAACCGATGCGATATTGGAGGTTACGGTTCGTTCGCATTTTCCTCGTCCCAATTGCGCGGCCACTACATTATATTTCAAGGTTGAAAAACCTAATTCTTGGGTGGTGAATTCACGGTCTATAGGAAAAGAAGAACCATAACCTGCGGCAGAACCCAACGGATTTTGATCTACAACTTTTAAACCGGCTTCCAGTAAATAAAGATCGTCTATTAATAATTCGGCGTAAGCCGAAAACCATAAACCAAAACTCGAGGGCATAGCGACTTGCAAATGCGTATAACCGGGAAGCAATTTTTCCTGATGCTTATCTGCAAGGCCTAAAAGAACATCTATGAGTTGTTTGGTTTTACCTGAAATTTCCTTCAAATTTTCTTTAAAATACAATTGCATCGCCACCAAAACCTGGTCATTCCTGGAGCGAGCGGTATGTATTTTTTTTCCGGTATCGCCTAAAGTTTGAGTAAGTTCAAATTCAATCTTGGAATGCACATCTTCAAAATCTTCCTCAATCTCGAAAGTTCCATTTTCAAGCTGCTGCTGAAGTTTTGCCAGTTCATCTTCAATAGCTTTAACTTCATCTGAATTCAGAATCCCAACTTTCCCCAACATTCTAGCATGTGCTCTTGAAGCTTTTAAATCGTATTCAGCGATATGCATATCTAACTCCCGGTCGTTTCCAACCGTAAAATTTTCAATTTTTTTATCTATAGCTAATCCTTTATCCCAGAGTTTCATAGTATTTATTTTAAGCTGAAAATTAATTATAAACGTCATTCTAAATTTATCTCAGAATCTAAGTTGTTCTATACCCGCAACACATTAGAAGCTGAAAACAATCCCGAAGCTTCGGGACAGCCTGACGCAAATTTTTTCTATCAGTCTACTTATAGTTTTTATTTTTTAAAAGCTTTATCGAGCAGTTTTATATACTTCTCTATTCCCTCTTCAATTTCCTTTACATAAATAAATTCATCTGCCGAATGCGATCTTGTGGAATCTCCCGGACCTAATTTTAGGGAAGCGCAATTTAGCATCGCCTGGTCGGAAAGTGTAGGTGAACCATAGGTTTCCATTCCCAAGGAAATTCCGGCTTTAATCAATTCGTGATCCTTGGGAATTGAAGAGGAGTTCAACCGAAGCGAGCGCGCAGTTATTTCATCCACCGGAGCTTTTTTCTGTAAAATTTTCTCAATTTCAGCATTAGAATACGCATCATTCACCCGAACATCAATTACCATATCAACGTGGCCGGGCACTACGTTATGCTGGCTGCCGGCATTGATTTGCGTTACTGTAAGTTTCACTTTTCCCAATGCCTCCGATTCCTTCGGAAAATCAAATTCCTCAAACCATTTTAAAACATTTGCTGTTTTATAAATTGAATTATTATCATTGGGATGAGCGGCATGTGAAGGAGTTCCCTTTACTTTTGCGTCAAAAACCACCAGGCCTTTTTCAGCAATTGCCAATTGCATTAAAGTAGGTTCTCCCACAATCGCCACATCAATTTTCGGCATTTTAGGCAACATACAGGCTATTCCATTTTTCCCGTTTATTTCTTCTTCGGCAGTGCCCGCAAAAATCAGGTTATATTCCAGGTCTTTGGATTCATAAAACCAGGTAAACGTAGCGAGTAAGGAAACCAGGCAACCTCCCGCATCATTACTACCCAACCCATATAATTTCTCATCTTCAATTTCGGCTTCAAAAGGGTCCCGGGTATAAGCTGAATTTGGCTTTACGGTATCATGATGTGAATTTAGGAGCAAGCCAGGCTTGTCTGGATCAAAATATTTGTTGGTGGCCCAAACATTATTTAAATGCCGATAAAAGGTCATTTCTTTAGCTCGAAACCAGTCTTCCAACAAGTCGGCTGTTTTATCCTCTTCCTTTGAAAAGGATTGCGTTTTAATAAGATTTTTTAGTAATTCTAAAGCATCCTTTTGTAATTCTTCGAGCTTCATTGGTTACTGATTTTAGTATAAACAGATTCTTTCTTTAATAGCCTGAAATCTCCCAGAAATATATTTTCTACACCACTTTCCAACGCCTGAAAACAATTATGTAGTTTTGGCAACATCCCGTCACTAATTACTTTTTCTTCCAGTAATTCCTTATATTTTTCCCTGTCAATTTTTTCAATTACCGAGTCATCATTTTTCGCATCAGCCAGTACGCCTTTTTTCTCAAAACAGAAATAAAGTTCTGTTTTATAAATTGAACTCATCGCTTTGGCGATTTCCGCAGCAACAGAATCGCCATTAGTATTTAAAAGTAATCCTTCAGCGGTACAGGAAATTGCCGAAAAAACGGGGGTAATATTTTGTTCTAAAAGTGAATTTATAAATTCTGAATTAACCTTCTCCACATCTCCTACAAAACCAAAATCGACTTCCTTCACAGGACGTTTTTTGGAGACGATACTCATTCCATCAGCACCACTTAAACCAATTGCATTGGTTTGAAGCCCCTGTAGTTTGGCCACAATATTCTTATTGATGAAACCTCCATAGACCATAGTGATCACCTTAATTGAATCGGCATCGGTGATTCTACGTCCTTCGAACATTTGGGTTTTATAACCGAGTTTTCCTGCAATTTCGGTAGCGAGGTTTCCCCCACCGTGGACCAGGATTTTGGGACCATCTAAAGCAACAAAATCGTCCAGGAAGGCTGAAAACTTAGTTTCATTTTCAATAAGCTTCCCTCCTATTTTTACAACTTTTAAAACTTCGTTTTTCATAATTCCTTAATTCCGTCAATTCAAGTTTGATCAAGCTACATACTGGTTAAGCATTTTTACCTAATTCGGATTGCTTTACCTTCTCTTCTAAAATCCTTTTCAAAACCGCCTGAGCAGCAAAGGTTCTGTTTCCCGCCTGTTGAATTACTACCGAGTTTTCTGAATCTAAAACCTCATCACCAATCACCATATTTCTTCTTACCGGCAAACAATGCATCACTTTTGCATTATTGGTTTGCATTAATTTTTCTGCTGAAAAAGTCCAGGTTTTATCCTCGCTTAATTTTTTCCCATATGTTTCATAACTGCTCCAGTTCTTTACATACACAAAATCGGCATCTTTTAAAGCCTCATCCTGGTTGTGAATCACAGGAATATTTTTAGTGATTTCACGATTCAAATCATAGCCTTCAGGATTTGTGATCACAAAATCTACATCCAGATTTTGCATAATTTCAGCAAAAGAATTGGGTACGCTTTGCGGTAAAGTTTTTGGATGTGGCGCCCAACTAAGCACTACTTTTGGCCGATCTTTTTTATTTAATTCTGAAATTGTAATCGCATCTGTAAGTGCCTGTAATGGATGGCCCGTAGCGCTTTCAAGGTTAACCACGGGCACTGAAGCGTATTTTTTAAAACTGCTTAAAACGGTTTCTGCTTCATCTTTTTCTTTATCCTGTAAATCAGGAAAAGCTCGTACAGCGATGATATCGCAATACTGTGACAAAACCGCAGCCGCTTCTTTGATATGTTCAGCTTTATCTGAGTCCATAACCGCACCGTCTTCAAACTCCAGTTTCCAGCTATCGCTGCCGGCATTCATTACCATCACTTCCATTCCCAATAATTTTGCCGCTTTTTCAGTACTTAAACGCGTACGTAAACTGGGATTAAAAAAAAGCATTCCCAGGGTTTTTCCTTTCCCGATTTCCAAAGTAGGAGTGCCTCTCTTTAGTTCCAGCGCTTCAGTAATTAATTGCTGTAAATCTTCTATATCTGATAATTCTGTGTAATTCTTCATTTTATTAATTTTTTCCTACAAGGTCTCGTAGACCTTGTAGGTTTTTTTTTTCATACATACCTACAAGGTTTTAAAAACCTTGCAGGAATTATTTTAAGTCTAAAACAATTGTCAAAGCTTTAAATAACTCATCAAAATGTTGTTTTTTAATATTTAAAGGAGGTAGAATTCGTAGTAATTTTTTGTTCGCTGAAGCCCCTGTAAATATCTGATGTTTAAATAAAAGCTCTTTTCTTATTTGCGCGATCTCAAAATCGAATTCTAACCCAATCATCAATCCGCGACCTTTAATTTTCTGAATCTGGGGAATTTCAACCGCTTTTTCTTTTACATATTCAAATAATTCAGCAGCATTCTTTAATAAATTTTCTTTCTCAATAACTTCCAAAACCGATATTCCTGCTGCACAGGCCAGATGGTTCCCTCCAAAAGTGGTTCCCAACATTCCCGATTTAGCTTTAATAGCCTTATCTATTAAAACACCACCAATTGGGAAACCGTTCCCCATACCTTTGGCGATAGAAATAATATCAGGACGAATATTATGTTTTTGAAAGGCGAAAAAATCCCCTGTTCTGCCGTAACCAGACTGTACCTCGTCTGCAATCAAAACTGAATTATATTTTTTACATAATTCAGCTATTTTTTGATAAAATTCGGAAGAAGCCTCGTCCAAACCGCCAACACCTTGTATCACTTCAAAAATAACGGCGGCAACATCTCCTTTTTTCAATTCAGCTTCTACAGCTTCAGAATCTTCAAAAGCTATTTTCGTAGCCTTATGATTTTGATTAAACGGTGCTTTAATATTTTCATTATCAGTAACTGCCACTACTCCCGAAGTTCTTCCGTGGAAGGCATTTTCAAAATATATAATTCTGTCTTTTCCGGTGTGAAAAGATGCAACTTTTAAAGCATTTTCATTTGCCTCAGCTCCCGAATTACACAAAAACAGGTTATAATCTTTTACGCCAGAAATTTTTTCCAGGTTATTGGCAAGTTGCTCTTGTAATGGATTTTTAACCGAATTGGAATAAAAACCCAGTTTGCTTACTTGTTTGGAAATTGCATTTACATAAGCCGGGTGAGAATGGCCAATAGAAATTACTGCGTGCCCGCCGTAAAGATCTAAGTATTTATTTCCGTCTTTATCAAAAACATAGGCGCCCTCGCCTTTCACCGGCGTGATATCGTAAAGTGAATACACATCAAATAAGTCCATAGTTATTCGGTTGTAATTGTATTTATTTTTTTAAATGAAGACTGGATTCCTTTTATTAAAGAAGAACTAAGGCCGTTATGTTCCATTTCGTTTAGTCCCTCAATGGTACAACCACGGGGTGTGGTCACCTTATCAATTTCTTCTTCGGGGTGTTTACCAGACTCTATAAGCAAGCTGGAAGCTCCCAAACAGGTTTGCATAGCCAGTTGCTGTGCGTCTTTTGCATCAAAACCAAGTTGTACCGCTCCCTGGGTGGTAGCGCGTATAAGCCGCATCCAGAAAGCGATCCCGCTGGCACAAATTACCGTAGCGGCCTGCATTTTATTTTCAGCAATAATAATACTTGTTCCCAAACGATTAAAAATAGCCTCGGCAATAGCGATGCGTTTCTTCCCTTTTTCGTTACTGCAAAGGCAGGTCATAGATTTTCCTACAGCAATAGCCGTATTGGGCATTGAACGTACAATAAACTGTTCTTCCCCAACAATAGCTTCAATAGCCGCAATTTTAAATCCCGTAATCGTGGATATTAAGACGTGCTTTTCGTGAAGATCATCTTTAATTTCTTCCAGAATTCGCTGCATTTGCGTGGGTTGTACTGCAAAAATAAGGATATCTGAATTTTTAACTGCTTCACGATTATCACTGGTGACCTTAACTTTGGCATATTCCTCGTACTCCTGAATTTCTTCAGTTTTTCTTTTGGTAAGGTACAAGGTGGTAAACGCATTGTTTACAATAAGGCCTTTCGCAATGGAAAGTCCCAGGTTTCCGGCTCCTATAATAGCTATTTTCATCTTTTTGGTTTTAGTTGGTTAGGCTTGCCACGAATTCACTAAATATTTTTTGTCAAACCTTAAAGGTTTTAATTTCGGTTTCTAAGTGAATTAGATCCTGAAACAAGTTCTGGATGACGCCTTTAATTTTATTCGATCAATTATATTCGTGAATTAGTGGCATATCTCATTAAAAATAACTCGCTTTTAATTTTAATCCTGAAGTCTCTTCAAAACCAAACATTAAGTTCATATTTTGAACTGCCTGCCCAGAAGCACCTTTCAGTAAATTATCAATAATACTGGTAATCAAAATTTTATCGCCAAATTTCTGTAATTTCAGCAGACATTTATTAGTGTTTACCACTTGTTTTAAATGCAAATCTTCTTCAACAACAAACGTAAAAGCGGAATCCAAATAAGTCTCAGTATATATCGCTTTCGCTTCCTCCAAACTGCCTTCAAATTTCGTGTAAGCCGTGGCGTGAATTCCTCTTGAAAAATTTCCCCTATTCGGGATAAAATTAATTTCAGGTAGCTTATTATTCTGAAGTAGTTTTAGGCTCTGCCCTATTTCATTTAAATGCTGATGTTCAAAAGCTTTGTAACTGGAAAAATTATTGTCCCGCCAGGTAAAATGGGTAGTTGCAGAAAGTGAAGTTCCCGCTCCGGTTGCGCCGGTTACTGCATTTACGTGCACTTCATCCTGCAACAATCCTGCTTTTGCAAGCGGCAAAATAGCTAAACTAATAGCAGTGGCAAAGCATCCGGGATTAGCTATAAAATCGGCTTCTTTTATCTTTTCTTTATTGAATTCCGGCAGGCCGTAAATAAAAGAGTGTTCACCACTCATTCTATAATCGGTGCTTAAATCCACGATTTTAGTGTTTTCAGAAAACTGGTTTTTCGAAAGGAATTTTACCGAATTTCCGTGTCCAAGACATAGAAATACCACGTCTACATTTTTATTGATTTCTCCACTAAATTGCAAATCGATTTCTCCCAGTAAATCCTGGTGTATTCCTGCTACAGGTTTCCCCGGTTGCGAGGTACTGTACACAAAATCCAGTTCAACTTCCGGATGATTTATAAGTATTCTAATAAGTTCACCGGCCGTATATCCGGCACCTCCAATTATTCCTGCTGTTATCATTTCCCTTCTTTTACGTGTTGGTATATCTTCCCGGCGTTTGATAGAATTTTTATAAATCCTTTGGCATCATCTGCCGTCCAGGCTTTATTTTCTTCACCATAATTTCCAAAACTGGAATTCATTAAATCGTTATCAGATTTAATTCCATCAAGTGTAAATCGGTATGGATGCAAGGTGACGAAAACTTCTCCGCTTACCTGCTGCTGTGAACTTTCTAAAAAAGCTTCCAAATCCCTCATTACGGGCTCCAAATACTGGCCTTCGTGTAAATGTGTCCCGTACCAATTGGCCAAATAATCTTTATGCTGTAATTGCCATTTACTTAGCGTATGCTTTTCCAGTAAATGGTGAGCTTTTATGGTAATAAGCGCAGCTGCGGCTTCAAAACCAACCCTACCTTTAATTCCTATAATCGTATCTCCAACGTGAATATCTCTTCCAATCGCATATTTTGAGGCGATATCTTCTAGGATTTCGATATTCTTCTCAGGGGAATTTTCTTTTCCATCTACCGCGGAAAGTTCTCCTTTGGTAAAGCTTAAACTGATTTGTTTCGCTTCTTTCTGCTGAAGTTGGGAAGGATAAGCACTTTCAGGTAAAGGTTTTTCTGAAGTTAACGTTTCTGCTCCACCAACACTAGTGCCCCAAAGGCCTTTGTTCACTGAATATTTTGACTTTTCCCAATTCATTTCCACTCCATTCTGCTTCAGGTATTCAATCTCTTCCTGGCGGCTGAGTTGCTTATCTCTAATTGGGGTGATAATTTCAATTTCGGGAGCGATTATTTGAAAGATCATATCAAATCTTACCTGGTCGTTTCCTGCGCCCGTACTACCGTGCGCAATATATTTAGCATCAATACTTTTTGCGTAATTCACAATCTCTATGGCCTGTACAATTCGCTCTGCACTTACCGAAAGCGGATAAGTATTGTTTTTTAACACATTTCCGAAAATTAAATATTTTACCACTCTTTGGTAAAATGAAGAAACCGCATCAATATTTTTATAGGTTTTTGCTCCTATTTTTTGTGCATTTTCTCCAATTTTCTTCACTTCTTCTTCTGAAAATCCGCCGGTATTTACACTCACGGCGTGGACTTCAAAATTTTCTTCTTTAGATAAATATTTTGCGCAGTAAGAAGTGTCTAAACCCCCACTGTATGCTATAACTACTTTTTTCATTTGACTTATTTATTGTTACGTCATCCTGAACTTGTTTCAGGATCTAAGTCGTTTAGAAGCTGAAACAATCCCGAAGCTTCGGGACAGCTTGACGATAAATCTGATTCCTAATTTTGGTTTTTCTCTTTTTTATAAAACAAGGTCTGTTTTATATTTTTCAACCTCTTAAAAGCTTTATCATTTAAGCTTTCCTTTTTATCTCCTTTTTTTGCATCCTTTTTTCTTTCCGGATCGTACATCATTCCTGTGCAAAGGCACATATTACGTTCGGTCCTGGTTAAGATATCGTAATTCTTACAGGTTTGGCAGCCTTTCCAAAAGGCATCATCATCGGTAAGTTCAGAAAAGGTTACGGGTTGATATCCAAGTTCGTAATTTATTTTCATCACGGCCAAACCGGTAGTGATCCCGAAGATTTTAGCATTGGGATACATTTTCCTGGAATGGTTAAAAACCACTTCTTTAATATCTTTGGCCAATCCCTGGTTCCTGAAATCTGGGTGTACAATTAAGCCTGAGTTTGCCACATATCTTTCGTGGCTCCAGGTTTCGATATAGCAGAAACCGGCAAATTTTTCGCCGTCTAAGGCAATGACAGCATTACCCTTTTCCATTTTACCAATGATATATACAGGGGTTCTGCGGGCAATACCCGTGCCTCGAACCTTTGCAGATTCTTCTATAGTTGTACAAATAATCTCAGCATATTGAGCGTGAGATTTATTAGCAATGACAATCTTCATTTGCTAAGAAATTAGTGTGAAAATAAATTTGATTTGTTCTTTTTGAAAGGGGAACCGGACTCACCTAAGTTCCATTAAATTATACACGCACCAAGGTGCGACGCGGGAAGCGGCGGCGAATAGGTGTAATTTCAGAAGTTATTCTGAAATTTAAATTGGCCGGTATATTTTGTGGATCTCTCAAGTTGTAATTAAAATCAAATAATATTAAAAAAGAATAATGAAATTTACTTCTTACCTGCGGCGGCGCGGGAAGAAGCGAAAAATGGGAAATATTATTTGTTTCATTGAAAGCATATTGTAAATGTACATAATTATTTTAACCAACAAAATATTTATACTAAATATTGAAACAAATTAGGCTTATCATTGAGATACTCCCCGTAAAAATTCTTCGCTTTCATCCTGGCTACCAAAGGCTCAAAATCGGCAGGATCGTTTAATTCTATCCCAACAACTGCCGGGGCATTATCACGATGATGCTTTTTTGAGTATTCAAAATGGGTAATATCGTCTTTAGGACCTAAAACTTTTTCCAGGAAATCTTTTAAAGCGCCTGCTCGTTGTGGAAAGCTAATTACGAAATAATGCTTTAGCCCGGCATATAATAGCGCTCTTTCCTTGATCTCGGCAGTTCGGGTAATATCGTTATTGCTTCCGCTTACAATACATACCACGTTTTTTCCTTTAATTTCTTCAGCAAAAAAGTCGAGTGCACTTATAGCCATGGCACCGGCGGGTTCCACCACAATCGCATCCTGGTTGTAAAGATCCAGAATGGTCTGGCAAATTTTACCCTCCGGTACTGTGATCATTTTATCCAGGTTTTCTTTACAAATCTCGAAGTTACGGCTCCCGACTTTTTGTACCGCGGCACCATCTACAAAACGCTCTATAGTCTTTAACTCTACCAGTTTTCCTTCTTTTAAAGAAGAAGTCATAGAAGCTGCACCCTCGGGCTCTACTCCAATAATTTTAGTACTTGGTGAAAGTTCCTTGAACATGGATGACAACCCGGCTAAAAGTCCGCCACCACCAAGTGGCGCGAAAACGTAATCTATAGGTTCACTTGCCTGTTCCAGAATTTCCAAACCAATGGTGGCCTGCCCCTCAATCACTTTTTCATCGTCAAACGGATGGATAAATACCAAACCGAACTTCCCGGCGTGTTTCATTGAGCTTTTAAAAGAATCGTCGAAAGTATCTCCTTTTAAAACCACCTCTACCCAATCGCCGCCAAACATTTTGGTTTGTTCTACTTTTTGCCTGGGTGTGGTTATTGGCATATAGATCACGCCTTTTACCTGCAGTTTATTACAGGCAAAAGCTACACCTTGCGCGTGATTTCCGGCGCTGGCACAAATTACCCCTTTTGCTAACTGATCTTGCGGAAGGCTTGAAATTTTATTGTATGCCCCACGAATTTTGTAAGAACGTACCTGTTGCAAATCTTCCCTTTTCAGCATTACATTGGCTGAAAACTTTTTGCTATAGGTAAAAGATTGCATCAAGGGTGTTTTAACCACCACTTTAGAAATCCGTTCAGCCGCTTCTTTCACAGCTTCAACTTGAGGTTTGTATATTTTTTTATCTGCCAGCAAAGTATCCATTTTATTCCTGTATTTTTTTCATTGCAGTCATTGCTTTTCTAAGCTTTCCTCCTACTTTTTCTACCGGATGTTGCCTAATTTCATCATTAACAGCTATTAACTGCTGATTATCCACTCCAGTATATTGGGTTCCAAAGGAATGGCCAATAACTTCTTTTGGTAAGCCATTCACATAATCTTTAATTAAAGGTTTTGCCGAATGATCAAATAAATAACAACCGTATTCTGCCGTATCAGAAATAATCCTGTTCATCTCGAACAATTTCTTTCTCGCTATGGTATTGGCGATTAGCGGAGTTTCGTGTAAAGATTCATAATAAGCTGAATCTGCAACAATCCCAGCTTCTACCATAGTTTCAAAAGCCAGCTCTACACCGGACTTTACAAAGGCTACTAATAAAACACCTTTATCAAAATATTCCTGTTCTTTGATTTCTTCAGAAGTTGCTTCAGATTTTTCAAAAGCGGTTTCCCCGGTTGCTGCACGCCATTCTAATAATTCCTTATCATTATTTTCCCAGTCGCGCATCATTCGGCTACTAAATTCACCTGAAATAATATCGTCCATATGTTTTTGAAAAAGCGGACGCATTATTTGTTTTAATTCTTCAGAAATCTCATCGGCCTTTATCTTCGCCGGATTCGAAAGCCTATCCATCATATTGGTAATACCACCGTGCTTTAAAGCTTCGGTAATGGTTTCCCAACCATATTGAATTAGTTTTGAAGCGTAAGAAGGTTCTACGCCTTCGGCTACCATCTTATCAAAACTTAAAATAGAACCCGTTTGTAGCAATCCGCATAAAATGGTTTGTTCTCCCATTAAATCAGATTTTACTTCAGCCACAAAAGAAGACTCTAAAACCCCGGCTTTATCGCCACCGGTAGCAACTGCATAAGCTTTAGCCCATTCAAAACCAATTCCCTGAGGATCGTTTTCCGGATGTACCGCAATAAGTGTCGGTACTCCAAAACCACGTTTATATTCTTCTCTAACTTCGCTTCCGGGGCATTTTGGCGCCACCATAATCACAGTAATATCTTCCCGAATCTTCATTCCTTCTTCTACGATATTAAAGCCGTGAGAATAAGAAAGCACCGCGTCTTTTTTAATATGCGGCTGAATGGCTTTTATAACCGAAGTATGTTGCTTATCTGGCGTTAGGTTAATTACCAGGTCGGCGGTAGGAATCAATTCTTCATAAGTTCCCACCTTAAAATTATTTTCTGAAGCATTTTTAAATGACTGTCGTTTTTCTTTAATAGCACCTTCACGAAGCGCATAAGAAATATCCAGGCCGCTGTCTCGCATATTCAAACCCTGGTTAAGGCCTTGAGCGCCGCAGCCCACAATCACTATCTTTTTTCCTTTTAAAGCAGCCACTCCGTCGCTGAATTCATCACTACCCATAAACCTACAGGTTCCTAATTGGGCTAATTGTTCACGTAAAGAAAGACTGTTAAAATAATTCGTCATCACTTTTATTTAATTGGTTGTATCAAATTGTTCTAAAATGTTCGAGATTGGCATTTCGTTCTTGGTTACGGCAATAGTGCCCGAACGTACAAACTGCATCAATCCATAAGGTTTTAATTTCTCGTAAAGGCTATCGGTTTCGTGGCGTTTTCCGGTTTTTTCAATAACAAAAAACTTTGGCGTAACCGTCACTATCCTTGCATTAGATTCCTTTATAAAATCCTGGATATTAAGATCATCTACAAACTCGGCTGAATTTATTTTGTAAAGCGCAGTTTCCTGGTAGATCATTTCCTCATCGGTATGATAAAAAGCTTTAATAACCTCAATTTGCTTTTCTATTTGACCAACTATTTTCTTAACCTGATCTTCGGTAACCTGCACCACGATTATAAAGCGCATCACTCCGTTCACCTCACTTCTGGAGGCTGTAATACTCTCTATATTGATATGCCTTTTCTGAAAAATAGCAGCAATTCGGCTCAACAAACCTATGTTGTTTTCGGTATAAACCGAAACCGTAAAATTTTTCTTTTCCATTATTCTAATCTTATATCAGAAACTGAAGCCCCGGTAGGAACCATAGGGAAAACATTTTCTTCCTGTTCAACTTTTACCTCTAAGAAATAAGCCTCGTTAGATTGCATCATTTCCGTAACCGCTTCTTTTAAATTTTCTCTTTTACTAACCTGTTTCGCCTTAATATGATAACCTTTGGCAATTGTTATAAAATCGGGGTTAATCATTTCTGTGGAAGCATATCGTTTCTCAAAAAACAATTGCTGCCACTGCCGCACCATTCCAAGAAAATCGTTATTTAAAACCACAATTTTTACAGGAACTTTTGTTTGAAAAATAGTTCCTAATTCCTGGATAGTCATTTGATAACCACCATCTCCAATTACTGCAACCACATCGCGCTCTGGTGCTCCCATTTTAGCGCCAATTGCCGCCGGAAGCGCAAAACCCATTGTTCCAAGTCCGCCGGAAGTTACATTACTTCGGGTTTGGTTGAATTTTGAATAGCGACAGGCCACCATTTGATGTTGGCCAACATCTGAAACAATTACCGCGTTTCCTTGAGAGCATTTATTAATCTCATCAATAACCTCGGCCATTCCAATTTTTCCCCGTTCGGCATTTAGATCATTTTTAATGATTTTATCAAATTCAATTTTATAATGCTCCTTGAATTTTTGATGCCAGGCTTCGTGCTTATTCGGTTTTAAAAGTTCTAATAAAACTTTAAGCGTTTCATTTACATTCCCTAAAACCGGAATATCAGCGTGTACGTTTTTATTAATTTCAGCCGGATCTATTTCAAAATGGATCACTTTAGCTTGTTTGGCATATTTCTCCAAATTTCCGGTTACCCGATCATCAAAACGCATCCCAATGGCAATTAACACATCGCATTCATTGGTTAGCACATTTGGACCATAATTTCCATGCATTCCAACCATTCCTACATTTAAGGGATGATCGGTTGGCATAGCCGAAAGTCCTAAAATAGTCCACGCCGCCGGAATACCCGATTTCTCTACTACTTTTTTGAACAGTTCTTCAGCACCACCTAAGATCACACCCTGGCCAAAAACAATCATCGGCTTTTTAGCATTATTCATTGCTTCAGCCGCTTTCTCAACTTCTAATAAATTGATCTCAGGTTTAGGTTTATAACTTCTAATCCCTGAACATTTTTTATACGAAAAATCAAGGGTAGCAAACTGCGCATCTTTGGTAATATCAATCAATACAGGCCCCGGTCTTCCAGAGCGGGCAATAAAAAATGCTTTTGCCAGAATTTCCGGAATTTCTTCTGCTTTTGTGATTTGATAATTCCACTTGGTAATAGGCGTAGAAATTCCAATAATATCGGTTTCCTGAAAAGCATCACTTCCCAGTAAATGAGAACCTACCTGCCCGGTGATACACACCATTGGCGTAGAATCTATTTGTGCATCGGCAATTCCTGTTACCAAATTCGTGGCTCCGGGACCCGATGTTGCCATCGCTACTCCTACTTTTCCACTTACTCTTGCATAACCCTGTGCCGCGTGTGTTGCGCCTTGTTCGTGGCGCGTGAGGACGTGGTGAATTTGGGTTTGGTATTTATACAATTCATCATAAACGGGCATAATTGCTCCGCCGGGATAGCCGTAAAGCGTATCCACCCCTTCCTCAAGCAAACATTTTATCACCGCCTCAGCTCCTGAAACCGTGGTTGCTTTTGGGGAAGCCGTTTTTTCGAAACTAGCTGTTTTAACTTCCATAATTCACCTTATTAAAATTCGTCGGTAACACAACCTTGCGAGGCCGAAGAAACCGTTCTTGCATATTTGTAAAGCACACCCTTATTAAATTTTAAAGCGGGGGCTTTCCAGTTTTCTTTTCTCTTCTCTATTTCTTCTGCTGAAAGCGCAACTTCAATTTTATTGGTTTCAGCGTTTATGGTAATCTGGTCTCCATCTTTTAGAAATGCCAGCAAACCACCTTCCTGGGCTTCTGGGGTAATATGCCCAACGACAAAACCGTGAGTTCCTCCAGAAAATCTTCCATCAGTAATTAAAGCCACGTCTTTACCGAGTTTTGCTCCCATTATTGCTGAAGTAGGCTTTAGCATTTCCGGCATCCCGGGACCGCCTTTTGGCCCTTCATACCGAATGACGACGACATCTCCCTTTTTCACTTTTCCTTCTGAAATCCCATCATTAGCATCATATTCACTATTAAATACTTTTGCAGTACCGGTAAATTGCAAACCTTCCTTTCCGGTAATTTTGGCTACCGAACCGCCTTCAGCAAGATTTCCGTAGAGAATCCTGATATGCCCGGTTTTCTTGATCGGGTTATCCAAAGGTCTAAATACATCCTGACCTTCTTCCATATCGGGAACATCGGCAAGGTTTTCGGCAAGAGTTTTTCCAGTTACCGTCAAACAATCACCGTGAAGCATATCGTTTTTCAACATATATTTTAGAACAGCAGGAATTCCGCCAATTCTATGCACATCTTCCATCGCATATTTTCCGCTTGGCTTTAGATCGGCTAAAAACGGAGTGCTATCACATATTTTTTCAAAATCTGTTAAGCTAAAATCAACTTCGGCCGATTTCGCAATAGCCAAAAAGTGTAATACCGCATTGGTAGATCCACCTAGAACGGTAAGTAAACGAATCGCATTTTCCAGTGATTTACGATTCACAATATCACGAGGCTTTATATCTTTTTCAATAAGCAAGCGCACCGCTCTTCCGGCTTCCTCACTTTCGGTTTTCTTTTCTTCGCCTACCGCAGGGTTTGAGGAATTATAAGGCAGGGCCATTCCCAAAGCTTCAATTGCAGAAGCCATGGTATTTGCGGTGTACATTCCGCCGCAGGCACCTGCACCAGGGCAGGCTTTTTCAATAATACTATCGTATTCCTCTTTATCTATATCCCCGGCTGTTTTTGCGCCCCAGGCTTCAAAAGCAGAAACCACGTCCAGTTTTTTACCGTTATGACATCCGGAAGCAATTGTACCACCATACACTAAAATCGCAGGACGGTTAATTCGCAGCATTGCCATAAGCGCACCGGGCATATTTTTATCGCATCCTACTACGGTGATTAACGCATCATAAGACATCGCGTGAATTACCGTTTCCATAGAATCGGCAATAATATCACGGGATGGCAGCGAATAACGCATTCCCGGGGTTCCCATAGAAATCCCGTCGCTTACGCCAATGGTATTAAAAATTAAACCTACAAGTTCATTTTCATTTGCGCCTTTCTTAACCAATTTTGCCAAATCGTTAAGGTGCATATTACACGGATTGCCTTCGTAACCGGTACTGGCAATACCCACAAATGGTTTTTTAAAATCTTCTTTGGTTAGACCTATAGCGTGCAACATTGCCTGTGATGCCGGTTGCGAATCGCTTTGTGTTAAAACTTTACTGAATTTATTGTGCATTACTTATTCTTCTTCGTGTGATTTAAAGATTAAAAGTAAGCCGATAAGAATTCAACAGGTAATTTGCAGTATAGAAAGCACTACTTTCGGAATAAAAACAATTAACTTAAACAACTGTTTGACAGTGTTTTAACCGTGTTTTAATTACGATAGCTGAAAAGGTATTTTCCAGAAGAAAAATTACAGTAAGAAAAAGCCCGAAATTCGAAGAATTTCGGGCTTTTGAAAAATTCTTAATTTATTGAAGGATTTTTTGTGTTTTAAATGTTTTAAGCTGAATTTCTAATAATTTGATAATTATACCAGATTCTCGAAATAATTCACATTTTAGAAAAGATTGTCACCGCCTGGGGCTTCGCATTGACGGTAAACAAATCAATGCAAGTTCCAAATACTTCCTACGGAAAACTGAGAAACTGATAACTGATAGCCGAGAACTACTTTTTCTTCTTCAAAGAATATAAATCCTTCCTTCTGTCTTTCATATTTCTTACACTTCCAAAGGCGTGAAGTTCTTTTAGCAGATCCAGGTCTACATCAACCAATAAGGTACTTTCGGTATTTGGGGTGGCTTCGGCTTTAATTCCATTTACGGGAAATGCGAAATCAGATGGCGTTAATACCGCGCTTTGAGCATACTGGATATCCATATTATTTACTTTAGGTAAATTCCCTACAGATCCTGCAATGGCAACATAACATTCATTTTCTACCGCCCTGGCCTGTGCGCATATTTTTACGCGGGAATATCCATTTTGGGTATCGGTCATAAACGGAACAAAAAGAATATTCATTCCTTCTTCGGCTAAAATTCGGCCTACCTCAGGGAATTCAATATCATAACAAATTAATACACCAATTTTTCCACAGTCGGTATCAAAGGTTTGCAATTTACTACCGCCCTTCATTCCCCAGGCCGATTCTTCAGCCGGCGTGATATGTAATTTTTCATAACGCTCATAACTTCCGTCACGGCGGCATAAGAAACCAACATTATACATGTGTTCACCAATCACCATAGGCATACTTCCGGTGATGATATTTATGTTGTAATTTACCGCAAATTCCTGGAAGGTTTCCAGCAAACGTTCGGTATAGGTAGAAAGTCCGCGGATAGCTTCAGGTTCCGTAAGCTCATTGAATTCGGCCATAAGTGGCGCATTGAACAATTCAGGAAAAAGGATAAAATCACTCTGGTAATCACTTACCGCATCTACAAAGAATTCAATTTGTGAAACCAGCGCATCATAATCTTTAAAAAGTCGCATTTGCCATTGTACCAACCCAAGCCGAACCACGGTTTTGGGCGTATCTATCAATTTGGTGGTTTTGGTGTAGTAAATATTATTCCACTCCATCAAAACCGCGTATTCTTTACTTTCGGCATCGCCGGGCAAATAACCTTTAATCACTTTCTTTACGTGAAAATCGTTGGAAAGCTGAAAAGACAACACGGGATCATGAATTTCCTGCAATTTTACTTTTTCAATATATTTTTTAGGGGTGAGTTCTTTAGAATATGTCGCGTAATTAGGAATTCGCCCACCAAACACAATAGATTTTAGATTAAGCTGCTCACAAACCTCTTTTCGGGCTTCGTATAAACGTCTTCCCAGGCGCATTCCGCGGTAATCTGGATGAATAAAAACATCTATTCCGTATAAAATATCACCATTCTTAGTGTGGGTAGAAAAGTTTTCACCACCAATTATTTCATCGTAAGTATGATCTTCATCAAACTTTTTAGAATCGATGATGATAGAAAGTGCGCAACCGGCTATTTTATTATCTATAATTATACAAAACTGCCCTTCAGGAAATTTATTCACCAGGTTCCTAATTTCATCTTTACTCCAGTATTCCTCTGGCATTTTCTGGTAGCTCTTTATCATAGAAACTTTTAGTTCCTGATAATCTTTAAGCTTTAAATTTCGAAGTTCAATTTTGGGAGTTTCGTTCACGACATTATTTTTTTGTGATTGCGAAGATACAGCAGAAAGTTATCTATTAAAAATAGGAAAGGGATTTGGCTTTAATTCACGAATAGTTTTGTGACTAATTACCTTTTACAATCAGTTTGACGTCACCCTGTCCCGACGCTTCGGGATTGTTTCAGGGTCTAAGTAGAGCTTAACTACTTTTCAACCTAGATGCTGAAACAAGTTCAGCATGACGTTCTATGGTAAGATCAGACTTATTAAAAATAGATTCAAAAAATCTTAGTTCTGTTTAAAATTTTCGTAACTCCCCCTTTGGGGGCTGGGGGGCCTTACAATAACAAAATCCTGTGCTTAATGGCGTATAGCACCAAGCCGGTACGGCTTCTTACATTTAGTTTCTGAAACAGACTTTCACGATATCCGTCTATAGTCTTCGGGCTAAGATTCATTTCGTTTGCCACTTCTTTATAGGTCATTTCAGAACAGGCCAGGCTAAGAAATTCCAGTTCGCGTTTAGTAAGGTTTACAAGTTTATTTTCTTTATCCTTATTTTTAATGGCTTCAGAAACCGCATCGCTATAGAAAAAGCCTTCCTTTATCACCTCATCCATGGCAAACTTAAACTCATCGGGATCTATATCTTTTAATAAATATCCGCGACAACCCAACTTCACCATAAAAGTCACGGTTTCCTCATCGTCTTCCATAGTAAGCGCCAAAACTTTTTGGTCGGGATAATTCTCTTTGAGCCAGGCCATCGTTTCAGGGCCATCCATTATTGGCATTCTAATATCCAACAATACCAAATCGGGTTTAGGTTGGTTGGCTTTAAATTGATTCACCAGTTCCTGCCCGTTTTTATGCACGCCATTAACCTCGTAATTCTCAAAAGAATTCACCAGGTTTTTTAAAGATTGTGAAAATAAAGTATGATCGTCTACAATTGCTACGGTATTATTCATCTTGTTGCCCCATTAAAGAATACCGTAAAGATAAGGAAGTTCCACCGCCTATAGAAGTTTCCAGTTCAAACTTTGCCTGTATCAGCGCTGCCCTGCTTTCCATATTGAATAATCCGGAATTCTTCTTTACCGCCTCCATATCAAATCCCTGCCCGTTATCTTTTGCGGTAATAATTATTTCTTCGGAAGTAAAACTAATATGAACACTTAATGCTGAAGCCTTTGCGTGCTTGATAACGTTAGAAAAGAATTCCTGAAGTATCCTGAATAAAATTATACTGTGTTGCTGCGAAATTTCCTGTTTTTCTCCGGTTACTTTCATTTCGGTTTCAATAACGCCCATACGCTGAAACCTTGCCAGTTCATTTTCTACAGAAACCACCAAACCGGCGTAACCAATTACCTGGTTGTTTAAGGACTTTGAGAGCGAACGCACTTCCTGAAGCGAATTTGCCACGGTTTCTTTAATTTCTAAAGCTGAAGCTTTCTCGGCTTCAGGTAGGTTTCTGGAAAAGATATTCAACTGCATATTAGCAACAGAAAGTAACTGACCAATATTATCGTGCAATTCCCATCCTACATTTTTTAAGGTTTGTTCCTGCATTTCTAAACGCGACTGGGAAATTTCCCGTTCAAACCGCTGTTTAGCTTCAAATTGCTCTTGCAGCATTTTATTTTTCCGTCTTTGATACACCACAAAAAAAACGATCACAAAAGCCGTTAGCAGTAGGATAACTACCACAAAATAGATGATAAGTAAAATTTCTTCTTTAGAAAGCATTCTTTATATTCTTAGAAGTTGGTTTATTCATGTTCGAGAGCCATAAAAAGGCAATGCTATAGGAACCGTACATAAATATATTCATTGCAATCATAACCAAACTACTGAGTTCTACAAATTCCGGGCTTTTATCATTAAAATATTTAAAATAAATAAAAATAGGCGTAGTGGTTAAGAAGTACAAAAGTGCTGAAAAGGAAATATAGAAACTGATTTCTCTTTTAATATTTAGAATTTTAGAACTCAGTAAAATTTCAAAATAATAATAGAAAATAACTCCCAGCAGAAAAAAACTACCTAATAAATAAGTAACTACGGAATTACTCTGAAGAAATACATCTGAAAATATTAAATTGGCAATACAGATTATCACATATAAGAGCAAAGCTTTATCAATAAATTTTCTGGTTTTATTATTTGAAATATTCCACTTAAAAAAGAGTATATAAACAACAAAACTTATAATCAAATAAGGATTATATAACCAATAAGTTCTGTACAAAAAAGTTTGCTTTAGAAAATGTAATTCTTCATTCCAGTAGATTGCAGCCGGAAATAATCCTATACTTTCAACAAAGAATGTTAGCAACAGAAAATACGAAAAAAACCCAACCGCTTTATCGGCTGGGTTTTTCTGGTAAAAATATAAGCAGCATATGGCCGCAATACCCTCAAGTAAAAATACCAGGAATCTAAAATCTTGCATTAATATTCCATTGGAGGCCAGCCCGAGCCAATTGTATTATATGGCTCAATTTCATAATTATTAGGGTCAGAGTCTTCCTGTGCAGTTTCCGTTTCACCCTTAGCTTCTTTGGTGGGGGACAGAAACATGGTAGTATAACTTTTTTTCTCCTTGGTTTTAGGATAAGCTCCTAAATAAAACCGAATTCCCGGTTTCTCTACTCCCTGCTCCTTAGATTTCTCCTTAACATAATCCAGGTATTCCTGTAATTCGTCCAGGCTATACCAGAATTCGCGAGTATCTTCATAACCCTCGGCTTCCCTAATATCCTTTCCACGGGTTTTTACCCATTCGTCCTGTTCCTTACGCGCTTCTTCAATGCTAATGCATTTTTTTGGTTTTTTCATTTTAAGTTGGTTGGTTAAAACTTAATTTTTTGTTAAGGTAAATTTAGAAGAATTTTTCTGTTTGGCAAATCTTTGGTTTTCAGTTGTTTTTCGGTTGTGGGTTCTCAGTTGTGAGTTTTCTGTTTTTGGTTATTCCGGCTAAGGGTTTGGTATTGGCAGTCTGGTGTTTATTGTTCGAGATTTATTGTTTTTTCGCCACGAATACACGAATATTTTGTTTCGTCATTGCGAGGAAGCGTTGGCTGACGTGGCAATCTGTTCTGGATGAGTTCTCTATTTGGTGTTTAAGGGTTAATTCAACCTAGATGCTGAAATAAATTCAGCATGACGTTCTGAAGATCCCGACTGAAGTCGGGATAATTCGATCAGCATTTTTAATGCGTCTACGACTTTTAAAAATGCGATCTTATTAGAAAGGGGATTTTTCCCCTTGTGACGAGCGTACTTATCTTCTACTTTTGACATAGTCATTTTAGTTAGCTAAAGTGTTTTGGGGCAAAAAAGTGTCGTCAACGGTGAGGAGTTTGATTGGTAGGGTAATCAGGCTTCTCGTAACCAGGGCGGCACTTTTTTATTTTAGTGAGCCTTGATATTCATAAGGCCTTTGGCCGTAATGAATATCTTAGAGCGAACTAATCCCGATTTCACATCGGGATCTACCTGAGGATAATTAAATCATCCGTCACTCTGAACTTGTTTCAGAATCTAAAAACTTAGGTAAACCCTTCCTCCAATGGGGGAATTCTATTTATCCTATAATCTTCTCCTTCAAATAGCTCGTCACCCTGAACTTGTTTCAGGGTCTAACATGTTAGATGCTGAAATAATCCCGAAGCATCGGGACAGCATGACGTAAGTATAAAGAAAAGTATAATACAACTTTTTCAGGATAATGCTTCTCCCCCTTTGGGGGTCGGGGGGCTTTTAAACCTAATCTTATCTCCCGCCATTTTCTGCGCCATCATATTAATTCCTTTTTCACTTAATTGCAAAACCCTTGGATAACCACCCGTGGTTTGACAATCACGCATAAGAACGATCAATTTTCCGCCGGGAGTGAGTTGAACGGTTCCGGGAAGCACCGGGCCGGTAATAATAGGCTGCAGTTCGTTCTCTAAGAGCTCACTTAGCTGGATAGCCATTCTATTATTATTTTTATCAATACTGAACTTACTCTGTCTTAAATGACTTTTTAAAGTTTCAGGCAGTTTTTCAAATTCCGGGCCGGGAAAAACTTCTATTTCTTCCGAGTTAAGATATTCCTCATCAAACTTTATCGCAGTGTGAGTCTCATATTTTTCCTCCTCAGAAGCTTCGTATTGGAGTTTCATCCCTTTCTCGAGCTTTTCGTGTCTCGTAATATCGTCGTACCAACTACGGCTCCCTAAAACCTTTTCGGTTTTAAATCCGTCAAGGATTGCTAAATAGGAACGCATTCCGTATTCCGGCCTTCCAAAAGATAAAATATCACCTTCGTGAATTTTCACCACTTCATTATTGTCAATTTCAGTATTGTTTAGTTTTGGAGAAAGATGTGCGCCGCTAATGGCAATTTTTGTCGCTGCCGAAAATTTAAGTTTTGGACCCATTTGGGTAATTTCCATCACCGCGGCATCGGCCTGATTTTGCAAAATAAGGTTGGCAGTTTTTAGAGCAATCCTATCCATCACTCCACTTAAAGGAACTCCATATTTTTGAAATCCGCGGCGACCAAAATCCTGGATCGTGGAAAATAATCCCGGATGTAAAATTTCAACTTCAGCCTTCATAATTTTCTTTTTTTAGTTGAAAAGTTCCTTCGGAAATTTGCTCCGAAATTTCTTTAAATTCTTCTTTGGAAACCGAATAAAATTTCACTTTATCCCCGGCCGAAATCTCACAGGGTGGATCGTTATTTTTATCAAAAAATTGAACCGGACAATTGCCTAAAATCTGCCATCCGCCGGGACTGGATTTCGGGTAAATTCCGGTCTGGTTTTCACCTATTCCCACAGCCCCTTTTTCGATCTTCATTCGGGGTTGATTTCTACGCGAAATTTGAAGCTTTTTATCAAGGCCTCCCAGGTATAAAAATCCGGGTAAAAATCCTGTAAAAAATACCGTATAAAATGGTTTGGTATGTAGCTGGATAATTTCTTCTTTTGAGAGTTTTTTTTCTTTGGAAATGTATTCCAGATCCCAACCGAATTCCTCCTCATAGCAAACCGGTAAATGAAAAATTTGCTGGTTATTTATTTTTCCTATCTTAGCCTCTCCAAACAGCTCCTTAATCGCTGAAACCTCATTATAGACGTTTTCTATACTAAACATATAACTAATTAATAACGAGTTATATGTATTGATTACCTCAACATTTACTTCATTATAAAATTCTTCTAGCTTATCTTTGTAAAAAAGGAGCTTTCTGAGAAGTTTTTCACTAATCTCAGGCTCAAATTCTATTAGAATTCCCCGCTCTCCCATCGGTGTTATTTTAGGAAAATCATTCATTTTGCATTCTTAATTTTAATATTATGCTCAGTAAATTTCTGCTGTAAAAAGTTTATAATTTCAACTGAATTTGGCGTGTCACTATGCAGGCAAAAAGTAGTGGCGCTGCAACTAGTTTTTGTCCCGTTTTCGCAGGTGATTTTTCCTTCAGAAAACATAGAAAAAAGATGTTCAAAAACAGCCTCTTTTTCGCTTATTAAAGCATTGGATTTTGAACGCGAAACCAGGCTGTAATCTAGGTTATAATTTCGGTCGGCAAAAGCTTCAAAAACGATTGGAATTTTCCCTTTCGCAAGTTTAGAAATCACAGAATTTAACGAACAAAAAAGCGCTAAATTTTGATCAAATTCCAGTAAAGAATCTATGATAATTTGAGCTATTTTTTCGTCTTTTGCAGCTTCATTATAAAGTGCCCCATGAGGTTTCACATGGGTGAGTTTTACCCCTTCTGCTTCGGCCAATTGTTTTAAACTTAAAATTTGCGCAACAATAGAACGCTGCAATTCTTCCGCAGAAATCTTCATAGTTTTTCTTCCAAAATTTTCCTTGTCGGGATAAGAAGGATGCGCCCCTATTTCTACACCATGCTCCACGGCAAGTTTAATCGTTTGCTGCATGGTTTCAAGAGTTCCTGCGTGACCGCCGCAAGCAATATTGCAGGCAGAAATATGCGGCATTAGATCTGCATCAAATTCGCCGCCTTCACCTACATCGCAGTTTATATGGATTTTTTTCATCTTTTTATTTTAAGTTATGCAACTTTCTACTAATTAAATTTCTATACAACATCCGGAACTTTACACCTAAAAGGTTTTAGAAACCTTGCAGGAATATAAAATAGATGTATTAAAAACCTTGTAAAACGCTTAGAATCGCTTTAATTCCTAAAAATACAGAAAGTGCAATAACAAGTATCCCCAATACATTTTGAAGCTTAGAATTGCGGTGTTTACCCAAAACCGAGGCTTTATTGACTACCCAAAATAAGAAAATAGCAATTACGGGCAATAGGATTCCATTGGCAATTTGAGCAAAGCGTATAATCTCAATAGGATTAATTTGCAGGGAAGAGAAGAAAACGCCCAAAATAAGAACCGAGGCCCAGACCATTTTAAATTTTGCTGACTTCATCCCGCCTTTCCAACCAAAGCAACCTTTTACCACGTAAGCGGCAGCTAAAGGAGCGGTAATAGAAGAAGTGATCCCGGCAGCTAAAAGCCCCAAGGACATAAACCAGGTAGCAAATTTCCCGAAAAGCGGCTCAAGGCTTACCGCCATATCAGCTGCAGAATTCACATTAGTTAAGCCGGAAGAAGCGGCACTAATTAGAATTGCCATAGAAACCGTACCACCAAGGATTATAGAAACTATGAGTTCTTTCCTGGCAATTGGCAAATAAGAAGCTTCTTTCCACTTTTCACTAACGAGAGAAGCGTGCAGAAACAAATTGTAAGGAACCACGGTAGTACCTACAATAGCCATTACCGTAAGCAATCCGGCAGCATTACTTGTGAACATAAGTCCGCTTAAAACTTCTAAAATATTAGGTTTGGTTAGAATAGCAGTAAGCACAAAACTTATACTCATTAGCAAAACCAGGCCAATAAAGATCTTTTCGAGGGTTTTGTAGCTTCCGGTGAATAAAAGTATAAACGCGACTGCGCCAATAAAAATACTCCATAAGTTGAGCCTAAAATCGCCAATTTGCAGATTCTGAATTCCAAAGATAGCTTCAGCTCCAAGAACAGCACCGGTAATATTACCTGCTTCGTAAGCAGCATTCCCAATAACTATAGCTGAAAAAATAAGGATAATTGCTAAAAACCTGAAGATCGGTTTTTTAATCTCTTCCCGAATAACATCACTTAAACCCTTTTGTGAGACCACGCCCAGCCTGGCTGCCATTTCCTGTAAAATTATACAGGAAACTATTGAAAGCACTAAAGCCCAGAGCAGGCTGTAACCAAATTCAACCCCGGCGAGCGTACAAACCGTAACCGTTCCCGGCCCAATAAATGCCGCCGAGACCAGGATTCCCGGCCCAAGGTTTTTCAAGAAATTTCGCACTACATATCTTTAGATTCCTGCAAAGCATAAATAGCAAATGTACCTAACCAATGGCCGCCTTCGTAACTATCTCCTACCAAATTAGGAAAAGAATACGCCACGTGTCTATCGGCAATTTCCTGTAAATGTGAGAATTTCTCTGGGTATTGATTTATAAGTCCGTAGAAAACCCAGGCACGACTAAAGTTAAGTCCGTCAAGATGTACCAGCTTTCCATCGGTTCTATCAGAAACTTCTCCAACTTCCATTTCAAAATCTTTAGATTTTAACTGCGGAAGAAAATCTTCCAACCACATTTCAAAGGCATTTTTTGGTAAAACACGGCGCATAATATTTACTTCTTCCAAACAAGGTGAGAGAAAATCAAATCCGCCCGGTTCCCAGGTAATTGGGCAATTATCGTCCTTCAAATAAAAATCTCTAGCCCTATTTGAGATCAATTGCTTAAATTCGGTATTTTCTGTAGCCACGGCATAATCGTAAGCAAAACTAAGTCCGAAAGCTGTATTAGCGTGTTCCCCCACTCTAATTGGGTAATTCAGTTTTGGAAGAAACTCCAGGTATTTATTCACAATAAGATTTGTAAGCGGATCTAAATTTTGTTTTAATTCTTTGGCCAGAGGGTCGTTCCAGGTTTCAATTTCTTCAGCAAGTTTTAATAGCCAGGCCCATCCATAGGTACGCTCAAAAGAATCGCTTTGTTCTCTGTTAAAATAAGCCACTTCGCCCTGAATATTTTCTTCAGAAAGAGATTCCTTTAATTTCTCTCTAATAGTCTCAGCTTTCTCCAAATCTGGAAATTGCTTAAGTAAACTCACCATGGACCAGTGTGCGTGAACCGATGAATGCCAATCAAAACAACCGTAAAATGCAGGGTGTAATTCAGAAGGTTCTCCTAAAGCTTCTTGATTTTCCAGGGTTTGATTTAGTTTATTAGGATATTCGGTATTAATACAATTTAGCGGAAGTTCGGCTAATCTATTGGCTTCCTCCCTGGTAAATTCCACACGGTTTTCACCTAATAGATCGCTGGTTAAAGAGTTTTCTTCTTTAATAGTATCTCGCTCCATTTCTGAAACTTTTTTAACTTCGGGTTCCCCTTTACACGCGAATATTGAAACGGCAATAAGCAACAATAAACTTTTTTTCATAGTAGTCTGGTCTTAGCTAATAAATTACCCCTAAACCAATTTTCGGGACTTTAATCAATTTTTATAGCGAGTAAATATAAATTTAAAAGTTGACATATTTCATGGCTTCTTTTTTTCAAAAATATCAAAATTAACTTAAAAGAAGATTTTAGCCAAGCCAGCCATCTCGATCCAGACTTCTATACTGAATAGCTTCGCTAATATGGTTTCCTTTAATATTTTCTGAATTTTCTAAATCGGCTATAGTTCTAGAAACTTTAAGAATACGATCGTAAGCGCGAGCAGAAAGATTTAAACGCTCCATTGCGGTTTTTAGCAACGCTTTTGAAGCATCATCTAAAGCACAAAACTTTCGAATTTGGCGTACACTCATTTGTGCATTATAGTGCACCGAATCAGATTCTTTAAAACGTTCGGTTTGAAATTGGCGTGCCTGAGTCACTCTTTTCCTAATTTCAACGCTGCTTTCCCCACGGCGTTCTTCACTTAATTTTTCAAATGGAACGGGAGTCACTTCAATATGTATGTCTATCCTATCTAATAAAGGGCCGCTAATCTTACTTAAATAGCGTTGCATTTCTGCCGGCGAAGAAGTTGCAGGCGCATCGGGATCGTTAAAATATCCGCTTGGACTGGGATTCATACTCGCCACCAGCATAAAGCTAGAAGGATAAGTTACCGTAAATTTAGCTCTAGAAATCGTTACTTCCCGATCTTCTAAAGGTTGACGCATTACTTCTAAAACGCCGCGTTTAAATTCTGGAAGTTCATCCAGGAATAAAACCCCATTATGTGAAAGAGAGATCTCACCAGGTTGGGGATATGCCCCACCGCCGACAAGTGCAACGTCTGAAATTGTGTGATGAGGACTTCTAAATGGCCTTTGAGACATTAAACCTACATGTTCTTTTACCCGACCAACCACACTATGAATTTTAGTAGTTTCCAGGGCTTCGTGTAAAGTCATTGGTGGTAAAATACTGGGTAGGCGTTTTGCCAGCATCGTTTTACCGGCTCCCGGCGGACCAATTAAAATAATATTATGACCGCCCGCTGCGGCAATTTCCATACAGCGTTTTATAGATTCCTGACCTTTAACATCGGCAAAATCGTGTTCGGGATGATCAAGGTTTTTGTAGAATTCTTCGCGGGTATTAATTATGGTTCGCTCTAAAGCTTCATCTTTATCAAAAAAGTTGATTACTTCTGTGATATTTTCCACGCCATAAACTTCAAGTCCGCTAACAATGGCGGCTTCTTTGGCATTTTGCTTCGGAAGTATAAATCCTTTAAAACCTTCTTCTTTGGCTTTAATAGCAATGGGTAAGGCGCCCTTTATGGGTTGCAAGCTTCCGTCTAACGAAAGCTCACCCATAATTATATATTCTGAAATATTTTCTGCTTTAATTTGGCCTGAAGCGGCCAGAATCCCAAGGCTTAAACTAAGATCGTAAGCCGAACCTTCTTTTCTAAGATCGGCTGGCGCCATATTGACAATAATCTTTTTACCCGGAAACTTATAGCCGTTATTTTGTAGCGCGGCTGCAATTCTAAAACTGCTTTCCCTAACAGCATTATCTGGAAGACCAACTAAATGATATCCAATACCGGTTGCTACATTTACCTCTATAGTAATTGTAGTTGCCTCTACCCCAAAGACGGCACTTCCATAAACTTTTATAAGCATTTAAGTGTAAATTTCTTAAATGTACTAAAATTTATGAAAAACTGTAATTAATTAGGAGCAAGCACTTCTTTTCTATAGTATTCTATTAACGCATCAATAGGTCTTCGTACAATATTCCCAATTTCTATTCCATAAGGTTGCGCTACTGCACGAATAATATCTTCACTAAAGTAAGCGATGGTACCAATAAAATGCACAGGTGTATTTTGGGCTTGTTTGTAGCACATAACACGGGAATGCATAAAATCTGTAATTCCTTCGTGTACTAATTTGTAGAAATAACCATTGCGCTCGTTAGAAAAAATAAATTCCGCAAAAGAAGCGAGGTAAGTATTTGGGTTCTCTCTGCGGTAGAGGTTTTTCTTAATCTCATCTGACTCCATATTGTATAACTTACCAAATTCTTCAGCAAGTTCTGGAGGCATCCTTTTGTAATAATAATCTCTAATTAGTCTTTTTCCGAAGTAATTTCCACTGGCTTCATCCATAAGAATATAACCAAGAGAGTGTACGGCCTGGTGAATATCCTTGCCGTCAAAGTAACAACTATTAGAACCTGTACCAAGAATACATACAATTCCAGGCTCTGTAGTGGCGGCGTAAACCGCAGCTACCATATCTTCCAGGATTATAACTTCTTCTACATTGGTAAAGAAATTGGTAAAAATTCCTTCCAAT
Source organism: Salegentibacter sp. BDJ18 (assembly GCF_017579965.1). Taxonomy (NCBI): domain Bacteria; kingdom Pseudomonadati; phylum Bacteroidota; class Flavobacteriia; order Flavobacteriales; family Flavobacteriaceae; genus Salegentibacter; species Salegentibacter sp. BDJ18. The sequence continues at coordinate 27,669 of NZ_JAFLQX010000017.1, read as the reverse complement.
AATTTTTTAGGCGTTTCGGTACCACAACCGGCGCCATAAAAATGCACGCGTTCTACTTTATCTTTTACTTCTTTTAATTCGGCATTTTCTTCAATACGTTGTTCCAGTACTCCCTCGGGAAATACTGCCGGATTTAATCCTTTGGTGCGGGTTCTAAGTAATTCTTCTCCCGTTGCACTAAGTAAAATCCAATCACATTTTGTAGAGCCACCGTCCGCTATTAATATCATGTGTGTGTGAATATGGTTTAATTAAAAAGCCTGAGGAAAGGGCTAAAGATTAAAAATAACCTAAGCGTAGCTTTCTTCAGGCTCTAAAATAAAATATTAAATTGAATTAACGTGTGCCGCTAAATCCAAAAGTTTGGCAGAATAACCATATTCGTTATCATACCATGCGATTAATTTGAAAAAATTATCGTTAAGTGCAATTCCTGCATCAGCATCAAAATTACAAGTGTGTGCGTCTGATACGTAATCCTGAGAAACCACAGCATCGTCAGTATAAGAAATCACTCCTTTGTAAGCTCCTTCAGAAGCTTTTTTGAATGCAGCTTTTACATCATCGTAGCTCACAGACTTGTCTGTCTTAACCGTAAGGTCTACTACAGAAACATCTGCGGTTGGTACTCTAAAAGCCATCCCGGTAAGTTTCCCGTCTAGTTTAGGAATTACTTTCCCTACAGCAACTGCTGCACCGGTTGAAGATGGAATAATATTCATAAGAGCACTTCTACCACCTCTAAAATCTTTTGCTGATGGCCCATCTACAGTTAACTGTGTAGCTGTAGTTGCGTGAACTGTTGTCATTAAACCTTCTACAAGACCAAACTCATCGTCTATTACTTTTGCAAGTGGAGCAAGACAGTTTGTAGTACAGGAAGCGTTAGAAACAATTGTATCTTCCGGCTTAACATCCTTATGGTTAACACCCATTACAAACATAGGTGCGGTTTTAGATGGTGCAGAAATAACTACTTTCTTAGCACCGGCATCAATATGCGCCTGTGCAGAGTCTTTTTCTTTAAAGATACCTGTACAGTCAATCACAACATCTACACCTACATCGTTCCATTTAAGGTCTGCCGGATTTTTTTCTGCTGTAATACGAATGGTATTTCCATTAACAACCAGATTTCCGTCTTTAACAGAAACATCTCCTTTAAATCTACCGTGAACAGAATCATATTTTAGCAAGTAAGCTAAATGATCTACATCAAGTAAATCGTTGATTGCTACAACTTCTACATTATCTTTTTCAGCCGCAATTCTAAACGCGATACGTCCTATTCGGCCAAAACCATTAATTCCAATTTTTGTACTCATAATTTAAATTTTAAAAATTTACACTGAAGTGATGTTTGCCACCCTTCTTAATTCCTGATCAAATTCCCTGTCTTCTTTTAAAGCAGTTTCCAAAGGCACATGAACCACTTTTTGGTGGTGCACGCCTAACATGATATTGGTTTTACCATCGGTTAATGCTTCAACCGCACCAACACCAAGCTTACTGGCCAGAACACGATCAAAACAACTTGGAGAACCTCCTCTTTGAATATGACCCAATACAGAGACTTTAATGTCATATTCTTCGTGGCTTTGCGAAATAAATTCAGCTAACTGAAAAATATTCTTTCCGCTCTTTTCACCTTCAGCCACCACGATAATGCTGGAAGTTTTTCCGGATTTTTTACTTTTTTCCAAAGAATCCATCATTCGTTGAATTCCCTGGTCTTCTTCCGGCAATAATATTTCTTCGGCTCCTGCACCAATACCACTATTTAAAGCAATATCACCTGCATCCCGACCCATAACTTCAATTAAGAATAATCGGTTATGAGAACTCGCGGTATCCCGAATTTTATCTATGGCTTCCACTACCGTGTTTAAAGCGGTGTCGTAACCAAGTGTATAATCGGTACCGTTAATATCGTTATCTATAGTTGCGGGAATTCCCACAATTGGAAAATTAAACTCGTTGCTAAAATAAAGGCCTCCGGTAAAAGTCCCATCTCCACCAATAGCAACCAAAGCATCTATACCGGCATCGGTAAGATTTTTATGAGCTTTTGCCCTTCCTTCTTTGGTTTTAAATTCTTCAGATCGGGAAGATTTTAGAAATGTACCTCCTTTATTAATGATGTTTCTAACAGATCTTGCGTTAAGTGGTTCAAAATCTGCTTCTATAAGTCCCTGAAACCCGCGGTAAACACCCACACATTCCAGATTATAGTATGAACAGGATCTAACAACCGCCCTTATAGCGGCGTTCATTCCGGGTGCATCACCCCCAGAAGTTAAGACTGCAATTTTATTAATTTTTTTCGCCATTAGGCCAAATCTATTTTAATTCTACAATATAACCTAATTTCCTAAAAAACTAAAACGTTTTCGGTTAATAACTAACAAAAACAGCCCTTTCGAGAGGGCTGTTTTTAGTTTTTTAGTAAATTTATTACTTATTTATTAAGATAAAGTACTGCCAGGGTTCCAAATCTATATTTTTATCTTCTGAAATCTCTAAGCTTTCTCCAGATAAATAATCTTCAAAACTTCCGTTTAATTGAATGCTGAAACTGGTATTTTCATCGCTCATATTGGCAATATAAAATAACCTGGCCCCATCTTTTTGCCTTTTAAAAGCTAGAATATTTTCTTCATCTGAAGTTTCTATATTTTCATAAGAAGCGGCTTCTTTTGCGCCGTGCAGGGCTTTGTTTTCATTTTTTAACTCACCGAGTTTTTGCAATAAGGGCCATACTTTCCCTTTTTTCTTCGGAATAGTATCTTTTTCAAAAAATAAAAGTCTTTTATCCATATCATATTCCTGCCCACTGTAAATTAATGGCATTCCAGGTAAAGTATAAGTAAGGGCCATCATAGTTTCTGAAGCATCTCCCATTCTTTCCTTTACCGTACCGTTCCAGGAATTCTCATCGTGGTTGGTAACAAAATTCATCAAATAATCATCTTCCTGGTAAGTGGAATCTATCTTCTGCATATAAGAATCCCAGTCTTTGGCAGTTTTCTTACCCTGCGCTATTTCATTCATAATATGGTGACCTTCCCAGTTGTAACCCATATCAAAAGCATTTTCAAAAAGATCTTTGTCTTCTGACTCGGCTAACATAAAAACCGGTTTTATTTCTTTTAATTGCGGAACAATGTTTTCCCAGAATTCGGTTGGTACTTCCCCCGCAACATCGGCTCTAAAACCATCAATATTATATTCTTCTACCCAAAACTTCATTTCTTCGCCCATAGCTTTGTGAAGTTCTTCGTTTTCAAAATTTAAATGAGCCACATCTGTCCAGCCCCAGGATTCCCCTGTTGCAGGATTTATAGGATCAGTAACTTCACCTTTATCATTTTTATGGTAAAATTCAGGTTTTTCCTCTATCCATTTATGATCCCACCCGGTGTGGTTAGCCACCCAATCCAGGATCACATACATATCGTTTTCGTGAGCGGTTTCAACCAATTTTTCAAAATCTTCAAAGCTCCCGAATTCAGGGTTTACATCGGTATAATCTGAAATCGCATAATAACTACCAAGGTACTTCTCTCTTTCTTCAGGATCCTCAATATCTTCTACTGAAAGATCACCGGTTGCCTTTCTATTTTTCATAGAAATAGGATAGACAGGCATCAACCAAATTACTTTTACACCCAATTCTTTTAACTGCGGAATATCTTCTGTAAAGGCATTAAAGGTTCCCTCGGGTGAATATTGGCGAATATTTGCTTCGTAAATCACCGCCGACTCTAAAGCGTCATTAGAAACCGGTGCGATTGCCTGTTCTTTTTCTTTTTGTTCTGGCTGCTCTTGTTTTTCATTTTCCTTACAGGAAAATAAGGCCGTTAAAGCCAGCAGCATTATTAAAGTTTTTTTCATTATTATTTATTTAGATGATATTTGATTTATGTTCTGTTTTTTTTATAACGTCATCCTGAATTTATTTCAGGATCTAATATGTTCGAATATAATATCATACTAGAAGCTGAAACAATCCCGATGCTTCGGGACAGCTTGACGTGCCCTATATTTTTCCTCCTGCAAGGTTTCTAAAACCTTGTAGGTTTTCCTTTTTTGTATACATTCTAGGTTTTGAAAACCTCGTAGGAAATTCACTACTCCATTTTTGTAGTAAAGAAATAAACTCCTTCTTCAGATAATTCCAATGAGTCTTCCCACTGAAATGTTTCTTCTGAAATAAGATTTTTAAAGGTTTTTCCTTCTAAATTCAATTCGCTGAAACGTTCCAGATCCAGAGTAATTGCTTCTTCATTCTTATTTAGAATAAGTACCAATACCTCATCTCCAGCTTTTCTGGTGATTAAATAAGTACTGTCTTCCGGAGCGAAATGTTTGGTTTCTCCTGAATGAATTGCTTCGCTGTTTTTACGGTAATTCATCACTTTTTTAACGAATTCCTGCATATCAGCTTTTTCTTCTGAAAGTTCTTCACCGGTAAAAGCATTCACTTCACTATCGTTCCAACCACCTGGGAACTCGGTTCTAATTAAACCGTGATCGCCTGGATTTTCGGTATCGTCCATTAAAATTTCAGTTCCGTAGTACATTTGGAAGATTCTTGGTAAAACGGCCATATAAGCTACCGTCATTTTGGTTTTGGCTACGTCTTCTCCAAGTTGGGTGTAGATTCGGCTTTTATCGTGATTATCAGGGAAAATCATAATGTTTTCAGGATCGGCATACGCGAAATCGTTAGCTAAACCCTCGTAAATTTCTACGAGCCCGGTGCCCCAGGTTTCTTCAGCTTTTAAGCCGGTTACAATTTTTTCCTGCATCGCGAAATCCATAGTAGATTTTAGGTTAGAATCATAACCGTTATCCACCCCATCCTGCCAGTAACGAATAAGTAACGGATTTAAACTCCACTCCTCGCCTACAATATTGAAATTTGGATATTCGGCCATAATCGCACCCGCCCAATCACTCATAAATGCTTTATCGGGATAAGGATAAGTATCCTGGCGAATTCCGCCTAAACCAAGAGTTTCAATCCACCAAATACTATTCTGAATAAGATATTTGGCCATAAACGGATTTTCCTGGTTTAGATCTGGCATGGTTTCTACAAACCAACCTTCAGTCATTCCTTTTTTATCGGTTTCTGAAGCGTATAAATCCTGGTTAGTCGTTCTACGGTGGTTGGAATACACCAATTCTTCCTCATTTTCAAATTTCTCCTGGAAGTTGATCCAATTGTCAAAAGGCAGATCGTCCATCCACCAATGCTCAACGCCGGCGTGATTAGCCACCTGGTCCATAACCAGTTTTATTCCACGATCGGCAGCTTTATCGGCTAATTCTCTATATTCTTCTAAAGTTCCAAACCGCGGATCTACATTATAAAAATCAGTCATTGCGTACCCGTGATAAGAACCCGATTTCATATCGTTAATCACTAAAGGCGAAGGCCAAATAGCGGTAAAACCCATTTCATCTATATAATCTAAATGATTGATGATTCCGCGGATATCACCACCGTGGCGACCATAATCATCTTCGCGGTTCTTGTTTTTTTCGTTTAGAGAATCAAAGCTGTCATTAGATTTATCTCCATTTGCAAATCGGTCTGGGGTGATTAAATAAATCGCATCGGTATTATCAAAACCAACATATTCTGATGCAGGCTTTTCCCGACTTTTCAATTCATATTCATATACTTCTTCTGAGCCGTTTTCCAGTTTAAAAGTAATATCAAAAGTTCCGGCTTCTGCGTTTCCGATTTCCAAATCGACAAACAGGTAATTAGGGCTATCAGCTTTTTCAACATTTTCAATGCTAACGCCCGGATAATCGATATTCGGAGTAGCATTTCCTATATTTTCACCGTAAACCATTAACTGGAGTTCGGTTTCTTCAAAACCCGTCCACCAGTTTGGCGGCTCTACGCGCTCTATTTGCGCAAACCCGGTTAAACCAGTGAGGAGAATTAAAGTGATTAGTATTTTTTTCATGATTTTTTGTTTTAAATAATTGAATTTTCAATCTATCGTCATTGCGATCCCGATTTTTATCGGGATTCTATTGATGTCGAACATTACCAACAACTTAGATTCTGAAACGAGTTCAGAATGACGGATAAAATTATTGTGTAGAAAAATTGTCTCTACTTAGACCTACAAGGTTTTGAAAACCTTGCAGGTATTTTATATCACAATAAATTAAACCGCTAATTCCTGGTTTGGCTGTACTTCCACAGTTTCTCCATTTACATTAATTTCAATGGCGTTGTCGCCTTCCAGGAAGAAAACCGTTTTATCTGCAGATACTTTCACTTTTAAGATCTGGTCTCTAAAATTCACTTTAAAAGAATAAGTTTTCCAGTCTTCCGGAATTGTAGGATTAAAAGAAAGTTGATCTTCTTTCACCCGCATTCCTCCAAAACCTTCTACAATACTCATCCAGGTTCCGGCCATACTTGTAATATGACACCCCTGCTCTACTTCTTTATTATAATCATCTAAATCCAGCCTTGAAGTTCTTAAATAGAACTCGTAAGCCTGCTTTGTTCTTCCCAGAAGTGCAGCCTGAATGCTATGCACGCAAGGAGAAAGCGAGGATTCGTGAACGGTGATAGGTTCGTAATAGTCAAAATGTTTTTCAAGTTCTTTTTTGCTAAAATGATCTTCAAAAAAGTAGAAGCCTTGCAAAACATCAGCTTGTTTAATATAGCAGGAACGTAAAATCCTGTCCCAACTCCATTTTTGGTTAATAGGACGTTGAGATTTGTCCAAATCGGCTATTAGAACGATCTCTTTATCTAAAAATCCGTCCTGCTGAAGGAAAACTTCGTGCTTTTCAGAATATGGGAAATACATATTTTCAGCAACTTCCCTCCATTTCGCCATTTCGCCTTCGTTAAGCCTGGTTTTACCCATTACACGCTTATAATCTTCGGCATAAGCATCCTTAACTTTTTCTATAGTTTCCAGGCAATATTCAATACACCATTTTGCCAAATAATTAGTGTACCAGTTATTGTGCACGTTATTTTCGTACTCGTTTGGCCCGGTTACACCCAGCATTACATATTTATTTCTGTGTTCGCTGAAATTGACTCTTTGCTGCCAGAATCTTGCAATCGCGATCATTACTTCCAGGCCTTTTTCCGGAATATAATCGAAATCGCCCGTGTAGCGTACATAATTATAAATGGCATAAACCATCGCGCCATTTCTATGAATTTCCTCGAAAGTAATTTCCCATTCATTATGGCTTTCTTCGCCATTCATCGTAACCATTGGATAAAGCGCCGCGCCATTGGTAAAACCAAGTTTTTCGGCATTCTCTATGGCTTTGTCTAAATGATTATAACGATAGGTCAATAAATTCCTGGCTACCTGCTGATCTTTGGTTGCCATATAAAAAGGAATACAATAGGCTTCGGTATCCCAATAAGTACTTCCGCCGTATTTCTCGCCGGTAAAGCCTTTTGGACCAATATTTAGACGCTCGTCTTTTCCTAAATAAGTTTGATTGAGCTGAAAAATATTAAAGCGAATTCCCTGTTGGGCTTTTACATCACCTTCAATAGTGATATCTGCCATTTCCCAAATTTTCTCCCAGGCTTCTTTTTGATCCTGAAGCAATTTGGAAAATCCGGCTTTAGTGGCATAATCTAATACTTTACTAGCCGCTTCCACGAGATCTGAACGCTTATGGTTCATATCGGTTACGTAGCCGGCATATTTTCTAAGACTTACTTTTTGTCCTTTTTCAGCTTTAACTGAATAGGAAAAAGTGAGTGAATCTGCAGTTTTGGTTTCAGTAAAATCGACATCTTGTTTTTCAGCATTCAGCAAAACTTCAGATTGCATATAGGTGTTTACGTGGAACTCAGTTTTTAAAGTTTTAGAAAGCACAAAACCTTTGTTGCCTTCAGATTTCACTTCTAAAGTCTTCCAAAAACGTTCTTCCCAGTTGGCATCGGTATTCGTGATTCCGCCATCTAGATACGGCTCAAAACGAACCTCAGCATCGCTGTTCAAAACTTCAATTTCAAAATCTATCGCGCCAAGTTCATCTTCAACAATAGAAAGAAAACGGGTGGCTTTTACCGAAATTTCGATTTCGTTTGGAAGCGTAGCTATAAAACTGCGGCGGTGAAAACCTTCTTTCATATTAAGTTCACGCTTAAAATCTTCAACTTTTTTACAGGTAAAAAGGTCTAAGGCCTCATCGTTTATAAACACGTTTACCCCAATCCAGTTGGGTGCGTTAAGTACTTTTGCAAAATATTCTGGATAGCCGTTTTTCCACCAGCCAACTTTGGTTTTATCAGGATAGTAAACCCCACCAATGTAGCTTCCCTGGAAACTGGGCCCTGAATAGTTTTCTTCAAAATTGGCTCGCTGCCCCATAACGCCGTTACCTATACTAAAAAGGCTTTCAGACGATTTTACGCGTTCTACATCAAATCCTTCTTCCAGAATGGACCACTCGTTAGGTTGTATATAATCTTGGTTCATTGCTTTATTTCTGTCTAATTTCTAATTGATAAACCCGGGACAAACCCATAGGTTTAAGTTGTATTATTGAAAGAAATTATCTCAATTACTGAGTAATTCCTTTATAAAATCTATATCTATTTCGGTGAAATCGTTGAATACATAATCGGCTTCACCCAATATTTCTTTTTCGCCAATTCCAATGCTCATCATATTTGCATTATTTGCAGCCTGTACTCCGGCTACAGAATCTTCAAAAACGATACTGTTTTCTGGATTAATATTTATCTTTTCTGCAGCGATAAGAAATACCTCAGGATCGGGCTTTGCTTTGCTAACATCATTGCCATCAACAATGGCATCAAATTTTTCCAGCAAATTGATCTTTTTTAAGATATTACGTGCGTTTTTACTTGCGGAACCCAAAGCGAAAGGAATATTATTTTCAATTAAATAATCTATCACCTTTTGAACTCCCGGAAGAATTTCGTCATCGTCCATTTTAGCAACATAAGAGAGATAATTTTCGTTTTTAAGCGCCATTTGGCGTTTAAATTCTGTTTTAGAAAGTTCCAATTCTCCCCATTCCAGTATTTTTTTAAGAGATTCTACCCTGCTAACACCTTTAAGTTGTTCGTTTTGGGCTTTGGTAAAATCGAAACCCAAATCGTTAGCCAGTTTTCTCCAGGCCAAAAAATGAAATTTTGCGGTATCTACAATTACGCCGTCTAAATCGAATATTACTCCTTTTGTTGTCTTCATTATCTTAAATTATCTCTTTTAATTATCATTTCAGCATTTCTTTCTCGACACAGTTCTCGATACGTTTTGATTTCATTATGTTTCATCAAATCTACCCGAACTGATATTGTTATGCTTTAACGGGTTCGTCCACATCGTCTATTCTAAAAGTAAGTATAGCGGCGATTAGAAAAGCAATTCCGCTGGTAACTAAGGCGTAGATCGGGTTTCCGTCGTAAAGATATTTCACCATTAATCCTCCAATAAGTGCATTTACAATTTGTGGGATCACAATAAAAAAGTTGAAGATCCCCATATAAACTCCCATTTTTTTCGGTGGAATTGATCCGGCAAGAATTGCGTAGGGCATTGCCAGAATACTGGCCCAGCCAATACCAATAGCGAACATAGAAAGCAATAGCCAATATTCATTCGGCATTATATAAATGGACAGCATTCCCAGTGCGCCAATAAATAGCGACATAATATGCGTGCTTTTTCTTCCAATTTTTAAAGCAATAGCCGGAAGAAAAAATGCAAAAACCGCTGAAACAGCATTGTAAACCCCGAACAGCACACCAACCCAGTCGCCGGCATCCTGATAGGTTTCACTGTTACTATCTGAAAGTGGTAATCCGTAAATATGATGGGCAATTGCGGGAGTTGAGAAAACCCACATTCCAAAAAGACCAAACCATGAAAAGAATTGTACCCAGCTAAGCTGCCGCATAGTATGAGGCATTTTTGCAAAATCTGAAAAGATATCCAGCAAACTGGATTTCTCATTTTCATCAACCGGTTCTTCAATGTGGTCATCCATTTTTTCCAGTTCCTCGGGAGAATATTCTTTGGTAGTAATTACCGTTACCAGAATACTTCCAACTAAAATGGCAGCTCCAATTACAAAAGAAAGCAGCAGGTTTAGTGGAACTTCGCCTACTACCGCTCTATTGCTAATATCAAACCAGTTGGTCAATACGTAAGGTAACCAGGAACCAATTACGGCCCCAATTCCTATTAAAACGGTTTGTACACTAAAGCCTAGGGTTCTTTGATCTGATGGTAATTTATCGGCCACCAGAGCGCGAAAGGGTTCCATTGCTACATTAAACGAAGCATCCATAATAAAGAGCATCCCGGCACCTACCCAAAGAGAAGGCAAAATAGCTATAAACCAATCGGCATTAGGCATTAAAATAAGGCCTATTGCCGCTAAAATTGCTCCAGTTAGAAAGAATGGTCGCCTACGGCCAAGGCTGGTCCAGGTTCTATCGCTATAGTAGCCTATAATAGGCTGAACGATTAAACCGGTAACCGGCGCAACCAACCAAAACCACGAAAGTTCGTGAATATCGGCACCAAAGATTTGTAAAATTCTACTTGCGTTGGCATTTTGGAGTGCAAACCCCATCTGGATTCCAAGAAAACCAAAACTCATGTTCCAGATCTCCCAGAAACTTAATCTACGTTTTTGCATATCGTACAATTAACGTTTACGATAAGCATAAGGCTTATCAAAACTTATTTTAGGTAGGAAGTAAAAATATAAGTTCTGATAAATTAACTAAGCTGGGGTAAATATATATAAAATTTTAAAGATGGTAATCGAAAATTACTCAAGAATCGAGAATTAAATACTCCAGGGAGTATTTAAAATTGAAAAAAAATAGCACACACGGCCGTTGGCTGGATTAGAAGTTGTTTACAATTTGGTAGAATTTCTTTCTATCAAATTGGTTTCTACAATTACTGTTCTATAAGATTCCTCTTCCTCTGGTTTTCTTTCCAGTTTATCTATTAAAAGCCTGGCAGCTTCAGCTCCCATACGTTCGCCGTGTTGACTTACAGTGGTAAGGCTGGGAATAAATCTTTTTGAAAGCTCCCCATCTGTAAAACCAATTACAGAGACATCTTCTGGAACTTTTAAACCTTTTTCCTGAATGGCTTTTATCGCGTAAATGGCAAAATGCTCGTTCACTGCGAAAACTGCATCGACTTCATTTTTATCAATAAAGTCCTTGATTTCAGTTTCGCTATTATCCATATCCTCTATTTTAAGGATAAGGCTTTCATCAATTTCTACATTATTTTCTCTTAAAACCTCAAGATAACCACGGGTTCTTAATTTCCCTACGCTCACATAATCTACCGTAGAAACAAGCCCGATTTTCTTTGCTCCCTTTTCGAGTAAATATTGTACTGCTTTTTTAGCACCAATAACATCATCAATAATCACTTTATCGCAATGAATTTCATCTACTACCCTATCAAATAAAACCACGGGCATTCCCTGGTTGGTAACTTCGGTAAGGTGATGGTAATCTTCCTTTTGCATAGTTTCTTTTGCCAAAGAAAGGATAAAACCATCTGTACTGCCATTGGCCAGCATTTCAAGGTTTAGTACTTCTTTATCAAAAGAATTGTTAGAAAGACACACAATTACATTGTACCCCATTTCGTTGGCAACCTGTTCTACCCCACTAATTACTGTAGTAAAGAAATAATGAACAATTTCAGGAATAATAATTCCTATAGTTTTTGTTTTTCGGTTTTTAAGACTGAGTGCGATATTATTAGGCCGGTAGTTATATAATTTTGCAAAAGCCTTAATTTTTTTACGGGTTTCTTCCCCAATTTCTGAACTGTCTCTTAGAGCTTTTGAAACAGTAGAAATTGATACGTCTAATTCTCTTGCAATTTGTTTTAGGGTCAATTTTGGCTTCATAAAAATCTATTATTTAAAAATAACTCAGGGATAATTTTTAAGATGTCGTAAAAATACCATAAAAATTACGCTATACCCGCAAAAATCAAAAGTTTTCAACACTCAAACGTTTGCGCAAAATACTGGTAAGGAAATGCCTATTTCTTTACATTCTGTTTACATACTTTTAACCTCAGGAAGTAAAAATATAAGCATAATTTTTAGTAAAAATCAATAAAATAATTTATGAAAACACTATTTAAAAGCACGTTGATGTTGCTCTTAATGCTACCAATGAGCTTTTTTGCGCAGGAGACTGTGAGTGGCGTTGTTAGCGAAAGCGCAACCGGCCTTCCAATTCCCGGCGCAAACGTTATTGTAAAAGGAACAACTAATGGTGCAGTCACAGATTTTGATGGTAATTATACCATTCAAAACGTAAGTGAAGACGATATTCTTGTCTTTTCTTTTCTTGGTTTTGCCAGTCAGGAAATTCCTTATGAAGGGCAGGCAACTTTAGATGTTCAGTTAGACGAAGATCAGGCTACTTTAGAAGAGGTAGTTCTTATTGGTTACGGTAGCACCTCTGAACAGGATGCAACAGGATCTGTAGAAAAGATTTCTGCTGAAAGCTTTAACCAGGGAGCAGTAGTTTCACCAGAACAGTTAATTTCAGGTAAATCGGCCGGGGTTAGAATTACTCCCGGAAGCGGGGAACCAGGCGGTGGTTCTGAAATTAGAATTCGTGGTGGTTCTTCCCTATCGGGTAACAACTCTCCACTTATTGTAGTAGATGGTGTGCCATTAGACCAAAGAGGAGTTCAGGGTGTTAGAAACCAGTTAAACTCTATTAACCCAAACGAAATTGAAGATTTTGTAATTTTAAAAGATGCTGCTGCAACCTCTATTTATGGTTCCAGGGCTTCTAACGGGGTAATTTTAATCACCACCAAAACTGGTAAAAAAGAATCTCCGTTGGCTTTATCTTACGATCTTAAAGTATCTGCCGGGAGAATTATAGATAAGGTAGATGTATTGAATGCCGATCAATTTCGTACTTTAATAAACGAAACCCCGGGAACAGACCCTTCTTTATTGGGAGATGCTAATACCGATTGGCAGGATCAAATTTACCAAACTGCTGTAGGAGCTATTCACAACTTTACGGCAACACAGGGATTTGAAAATTTCACCTACCGTATAAATTACAACCACACTTCACAAACAGGAGTTTTAAAAACCGATGTTTATGAAAGAAACGCGCTTAATATTGCGCTTAACCAGGATTTGTTTGATAATCACCTAAAATTATCCTTAACTTCTAAAGGAATTGTAGATGAAAACCGTTTTGCAGACCAGGGTGCTATTGGCTCAGCCGTAGGCTTTGACCCTACCCAACCGGTTTATAATGAGGGAAGTTACTTTGATGGATATTATGAGCACACACTTTCACCTCAACAACAACAAATCCAGGCTACACGTAACCCATTAGCACTTTTAGAGCAATTAGATGGCCGTGGAGTTACTAAAAGAAATATCACCAACCTGAATGCAGAATATAAATTCCATTTCCTTCCAGAATTGAAATTTAATGTAAATGCCGGTTTTGATTATTCAGAGAATGATGGTTATAATAGAAGACCATTAACTTCTGCAGCAAACAACCAGGATATTCCTTATTTTGAAGATTATGGTGGTTTCAATAGAAATACACTTCTGGATTTCTATTTCAATTATAAAAATGATATAGATTTCCTAGATACTGAAATTGATTTAACTGCAGGACATTCTTACCAGGAATTCTTTATTACCAGCCAAAGAACTGAAACAGTTTCTAACGATATTCAGGATTTCCCAAGAGATATTAATCGAAATGCATTGGAATCTTACTTTGGTCGTGCCAGTTTTGATATTGCCAATAAATATTTGGTTTCTGGTAGCGTGCGTAGAGATGGTTCTTCAAGATTTGGAGGAGACAATAAATGGAGTATTTTCCCTGCATTATCTGTAGGTTGGAAATTACATAACGAAAACTTCCTTGCAGATTCTAATGTATTGAACCAATTAAAACTTCGAGCAGGATACGGGGTAACCGGTAACCAGGAAATTGGACCTAATTATGGTTACTTCGGAACTTATAACCCAAGTGTAGGTGGAGCGCGATACCAGTTTGGTAACCAGTTCTACAATACTTTACGTCCTGAAGCTTACGATTCTGAACTTAAATGGGAGGAATTAAAAACTTATAATGTTGGTATAGATTATAGTTTCTTTAATAACAGGATCTCTGGTACCATAGAAGCTTATTACCGTGAAACTGAAGATCTTTTAGCAACAGTACCGGTACCGGCAGGTGCTAACCTTACCGACCTTTTAGTTACCAATGTAGGTAATACGGTGAGTAAAGGACTTGAATTTGGAATTAACGGTGCTATTATTCAGCAGGAAGATTTCAACTGGGATGTAAATTACAATTTAACCTTCCAGGATTTAGAAATCACCAATTTAACCCTGGGTGATAACCCGAATTTCCAAATTCCACAGGGAGAAATAAGTGGTGGTGTTGGTAACAACATCCAGCTATGGAAAGAAGGCTTTGACCCTACTACCTTTAATGTTTTCCGCCAGGTTTATAATGAAAATGGGCAACCAATAGAAGGTGCTTATGTAGATGTGAACGGGGATAACGAAATTACTGAAGAAGACAGGGTTGCTTATAAAAAAGCCACACCAGATTACTTTATGGGATTAACAAATACTATGAGGTATAAAAACCTTGATTTCAGCTTTACCTTTAGAGGTAACTTCGGAAATTACATGTACAACAACACTCAGTCAAGTAACGGATTTGTAGGCGCTGGTACAGTTACCCCACAGCCTTACTATTCCAACTTTAACAGCAATGTATTAGAAAGCAACTTTAACAATAACCAGTTCTTTTCAGACTATTATATTCAAAAGGCTGATTTTGTGAAGCTAGACAACATTTCTGTAGGATATTTATTCCCGGGAGAAGACCTTGATATTAGAACTTCACTAACCGCAACCAATGTATGGACCATAACCGATTATGAAGGTTTAGATCCAGAAATTGCTAACGGTATAGACAATAATTTTTATCCAAGATCTACCACCATTGTACTTGGTTTAAATCTTTCATTTTAAGAAAAAATATATAATAAATTAGTTATGTTAAAAACACTAAAACCATTCTTAATCTTATTTATAAGTGCCGGTTTCTTCTGGTCTTGTGAAGACGATTTAGATTTGCAGCCTGAAGATAACAGGCTCACGGCCGAAACTACTTTTGAAGATCCAGCATCTTACAAACAGTTCTTGGCTAAACTTTATGCCGGTCTTGCGGTTAGTGGCCAGGAAGGTCCTGCCGGAGATCCAGACCTTATTGGTCTTGACGAAGGTTTCTCTCAGTATCTTAGATTATACTGGTCTATGCAGGAACTTACTACAGATGAAGCTGTAATTGGCTGGAACGATGGTACAATCCAGGACTTGCACGCCCAAAACTGGACGGCAGGAAACGAGTTTATTAGAACTATGTACTCAAGGATTTTGTACCAGGTTTCTCTTACTAATGAATTTTTAAGACAAAGCACTCCAGAACTTTTAGAATCTAGAGGCATTGCAGCTGAAGAAAGAGAAAATATAGCCATTTACCGTGCTGAAGCAAGGTTCTTAAGAGCTTTACACTATTATCACGCTTTAGATTTATTTGGTAATGTACCTTTTGTAACAGAAGAAGACCCTGTAGGAGCTTTTCTTCCGCAGCAAATTCAAAGACCAGAATTATACGATTTTGTAGAAAGTGAACTTTTAGCCATAGAAAGCGAAATTGTAAGCGCTAATTCTAATGAATACGGGCGTGCCGATCAGGCTGCAGTTTGGATGCTGCTTTCTAAACTTTATCTAAATGCTGAAGTTTATACCGGTGAGGCTCACTATACTGAAGCTTTAGATTATTCTGAAAGAGTAATTAACGCAAATTATAGTTTAGCAGATGATTACCAAAAATTATTCCTGGCAGATAATGATTCCAATGGAGCACAATCTGAAGTGATCTTCCCTATTACTTTTGATGGGCAGCAAACCAGGTCTTATGGCGGGATGGCATTTATTATTCACGCTGCTGTAGGTGGCGATATGGATCCTGCAGACTTTGGAGTAAGTAGTGGCTGGGCCGGTTTAAGAACCACCGCTGCCCTGGTAGATAAGTTTCCAAATGGAGCAGATTCTGAAGATGAAAGAGCACTTTTCTTTACAGAAGGACAAACTAAAGAGATAGATGAAATTTCCAGCTTTAATGATGGCTTTGCAATTACCAAGTTCAAAAATGTTACCGTAGATGGCGAATGGGGATCTGATGATACCGGGGAATTCCCGGATACCGATTTCCCAATGTTTAGACTTGCAGATGCATATTTAATGTATGCTGAAGCACACCTTAGAGGTGGTGGCGGTAGCCAGGCGGCTGCTTTAGGTTATGTAAACGAATTGAGGGAACGAGTTGATGCCGACCAGGTTGGCGCATCAGATCTAAGCTTAAATTTCATATTAGATGAGCGCGCCCGTGAATTATACTGGGAAGCTCATAGAAGAACAGATCTTATAAGGTTTAACCAATTTACTGAAAATGGAATTTGGCCATGGAAAGGAGATGTTCCACAGGGAGCAACTACACAAGGTTACAGAAACCTAATGCCTATACCAGCTTCAGACTTAGGAGTTAACACCAATTTAGAACAAAATCCAGGATATTAATTTTATAAAAGAATTAAAATGAAGAAATTTTCAATTTTATTTTTAGCATTTATCGCGCTATTAAGCTTTAGCGCGTGTACACAAGACGACGATATTGTATTCGTTGCGCAACCAGACCCGGAAGGAATTCAGTTTAGCAATTCATTTCAAAACACTTATGTGTTACCATCGGGAAATCCAGATAATCTTGCCGAAAGATTTGTTTGGAACGAAGTAGATTTTGATGCACCTACTACTATTACCTATGAGCTTCAGGGCTCTGCAGATGAAGCTTTTGGAGACTTTATGGTAATAGGAAGTACAGATAATAATAATCTTGGTGTAAGCATTGGCCAAATGAGAGATCTTGCTGAAGATGCAGGTCTTGATAACGATCCTGAAACCGAAGCGCCAAATACTGGCAGCGTTTACTTTAAAGTACGTGCTTTTGCCGGTGACGGTGAAGGAAATGCTTTAGAAGAATTTTCTGAAACTATTGGCCTTAATGTAGAGCTACCAGAAGCCGAAGAAGAAGGTGAAGAAGAGCTGCCTAAAATATATATGGTAGGTAATTTTCAGGCTGCTGGAGGTTATGGAAGTGACTGGACTCCTGCAGATGGAGCACCATTAGCGGCAACTACTGAAGATGAAACCAAATACGAAGGTTTTGTTTTTATAAATAACGATAGTCCTGAATTTAAATTTACACCTACAAATGAAAATTTTGATGGCGATTATGGTGATAGCGGGGCTGAAGCTGGAGATTTTAGTGAAAGTCTTTTACAAGACGGAGAAGTAAATGCGGGTACTCCAGACGGTACAGGAGGTTATTATTTTGTTGAAGTCGATCTTGAAAATTTGACATATAATTTAACTAAAGTTGAATTTGGGGTTATCGGCAATGCTACTCCAACTGGATGGGATTCCGATACAGATATGACTTATGATCCTGAAACAATGACTTGGAGCCTAAACCTTTCACTTACCGCTCAGGAAGCACCAGATAACGGATTTAAATTCCGCGCGAACGATGCGTGGGATATCGAATATGGTGATAACGATGCCGATGGAACTCTAGAGTTTCAAGGAGCAAACATTGGCGTTCCTGAAGAAGGTGATTATACAATTACCATGGATCTTAGTAATCCAAGACAATATACCTATTCCTTTACTTTAAACTAAAGGATTTATTTTAGGGCTGCCTGGAAGGTTATTAAATCGTCATTCTGAATTAATTTCAGAATCTAAGTTTTTGATTATCAAAATATATTAGAAGCTGAAACCAGTTCAGCTTGACGCAAATGCAACCTTTCAGACAGCCCTTTTTAATTCTTATTTATTATGAAAAAAACTAAAATTTTATTTCCTTTTCTTTTTAGCTTACTGTTAGTGATATCAGGTTGCTCTAAAGATGATGACGAAGTTGTTGATGAAACAGATGATATTACCGGTGGCGAAGAACCGGAAGAAATTCCTGATGATCCTGAAGCCTTAGACCTTTCCCAATATTCCAGCGGGCAAAAAGTAATGATGCAAACTTTTTACTGGGATGTAGAACCACGCTTTGAATGGTGGAATAACCTTTCAGATAAAGTTGAAGGCTGGGCAGATGCCGGGATAGATAGAATATGGCTTCCCGTGGCTACAAAAGGCCAATCTGGCGGTTACTCTATGGGGTACGATCCTTCAGATTATTTCGATTTTGGAGAATACGATCAACACGGGACCGTTCCTACACGTTTTGGAACTCGCGAAGAGCTGGAAAATCTTATCTCTAAATCTCACGAGCTGGGCTTAGAGGTGATTGCAGATATCGTTTTAAACCATAATTCGGGCGGCGGCCTGGAATACAATCCATATCGCGAAAAGGATACCTATACCCTATTCAACGAAGAATATGGAAACGCCTCAGGAATGTTCAATAGAAACTACGAGCATTTTCACCCAAACGATGTGAGCCAAAGTGATGAGGGCGATCTTTTCTTTTCTGAACAGGATGTAGATCACGATGTTCCTTATGTACAGGACTGGTTTTGGAAAAATGAAAATTCTGTCGCAAAATATTACAAAAATGAAATGGGCTTTGACGGCTGGCGATTTGATTACGTAAAAGGTTTTGGAACCTGGGTGATTGAAGATTGGATGAACGAAGTTGGCGGATTTGCCGTTGGAGAAAATTTTGATGGAAATGCAGATGTTCTGGTAGACTGGGTTGATGCCACCGGAGTTTCGGCTTTCGATTTTGCCGCTTTCTATAAAATGGAAGAAGCTTTTGATCGTTTTGACGACCTAAATTATTTAGACGGAAATACACTTCGTAAGGTTAATCCCGACAAAGCTGTGACTTTTGTAGCGAATCACGACACCGAAAAAGACGAAAATGAAGACAATCGCATCGCTTCAGAAAATAAAATGAAGGCTTATGCCTATATTTTAACACACGACGGATATCCTACAATTTTCTACTCAGATTACGAAAATGAAGCTTTCAACGAAGAAATCAAGCAGTTAATCGAGATTCATAATAGTCTGGCACTTGGTGATGTAGAAGTACTTCATGTAGATAATAACGAATATGTAATGAAAAGGGAAGGGAATGCTGAAAACCCCGGATTAATTCTATATATTAGCACCGAAAGTACTACCAAGCGTAGAAACGTTCAAACTAATTGGAATAACGTTACCTTATTAGATTATAGTGGTAACACAACATACACCCCTACCTCCGATGAAAACGGAATGGCAATAATTGAAGCTCCGGCGAATGGATATTCAATATACTCCATCACGAAATAGGTTTTATTTTGAATTTTCATAGGTGTTAATTCAAAGACTGGCTGGTTGTTAATTCAACCAGCCTCTTTTTTTTCCAGATATTCGGCTTTTATTTTCTTTTCGATATTCATTTAATCACTTTCTCTTCCCGGTTTTTACCAAAATTTATAACACTATTGGCCAGGTCAATTACCCTGTTCCAAAAATCAGTCTATCTATTAATTAAGATTATCACATATTCCGAAACCTACCAGGGTAAGATTCATTATTTAAAAAACAATTACCCGCCATTTCGGTATGCTGTGATAGCTCAATTTTAATTCTACCAGTCCTATTTTTATTTTCGTTTTGAAAATAATTTCGTCTTATTATTTATTATTTATATAATTTTTTAAAATTATAATATCTTTATAAAAATTTATTTATAGCACTTAATCCTCCCTAAAGAGGTACTTCTGAAGCTTACTATTAAGATAGGATTTATGAAAAACTGTAAGTTCTAACCTAAAAATTAACAAGGGGACAAATAATTCAGCTGCAGAATATAACAGAGTAAAAGAATTGATAAATATTTTCTTTTAATTGAAGATCAATAAAAAATTTCCAAATCTAAATAAGAACCTATGCCGAATTACCGAATTTTATTTTGCTTGCTTGGTTTAGCAACAACTTTATTTTCTTGTAAGAGTGAAGCAGAGAAAAAAGAGCTACGCCAGGACAAACGTCCTAATATTGTCTTTATGATGTCTGACGATCACGCATATCAGGCCATAAGCGCGTATAGCGATAAACTAATTAATACTCCAAATATAGACAGGCTGGCGCAGGGAGGTGTTCTTTTCAATAATGCTTCGGTAACCAACTCTATTTGTGCGCCTTCGCGTGCAGTAATTTTAACCGGAAAGCACAGTCATTTAAATGGGAAAATTGACAACCTCAGTAAATTTGATACGACGAATGTAACTTTTCCGCAAATCTTACAGGATGCCGGATACCAGACTGCAATGTTTGGAAAATTACACTTTGGAAACAATCCAAAAGGTTTTGATGAATTTAAAATCTTACCCGGCCAGGGAAGTTATTATAACCCACGCTTTATAACCAAGGACGGTGATACCGTAATAGATGGTTATGTAACGGATATAATTACGGATCTCACCATTAACTGGTTGGAAGAAGAACGCGATAAAGCAAAACCTTTCTTATTGATGTATTTACATAAAGCTCCACACCGCGCCTGGTTACCAGCAGAAAGACATTACAAAGAATTTACAAAAAAAGAATTCCCACTACCAGAAACCCTATTCGATAACTATACTCGTATTCAGCCCGAAGATCTTAAATCAAATTCTCCCGATGTGTCTAAGGCATACAATTTAGATGGGCGAAAAAACAGTAAAAGTACAGCAGCACAATCTGCAGAGATGAACATTCTTGACCACATGATTCTAACTAATGATAATAAATTGAAGGATACTACAATCCAAAAACTGGGAATAAAAGAGCGGTACCTGGGAGATCCTACCAGTAGAATGAATAAAGAGCAAAAAGCTGCCTGGGATAAGGTCTACGATCCAATAAATAAAGAGTTTGAAAAGAAATATCCAGCTATGGATGATGAGGATTTAATGAAATGGAAGTACCAACGTTACATGCAGGATTACCTGGGAACTATTGCTTCAGTAGATGAAAACGTAGGTCGCGTATTAGACTATCTAGATGATAATAACTTATCTGATAATACTATTATGGTTTATACCTCAGACCAGGGCTTTTACCTGGGAGAGCACGGTTGGTTCGATAAAAGATTCATGTATGAAGAATCTTTTCGGACTCCTTTACTTATAAAATGGCCAAACAAGATAAAAGCTGGTATTACCGAAGAGCAAATGGTGCAAAACCTGGATTTTGCACAAACCTTTTTAGATGCTGCCGGTGTAAATGCTCCAGATGAGATGCAAGGTAAGAGTTTATTACCATTATTAACGGGAGAAAAAGAGGCCTGGGATAGAGATGCTGTTTACTATCATTATTATGAATATCCTGCCGAGCATGCTGTAAAAAGGCATTATGGTATTGCTACTAAAGATTATAAGATCATCCACTTTTACTATGATGTAAATGAATGGGAACTTTACGACCGTAAAAACGATCCGCAAGAATTGCATAATGTATTTTACGATCCAGATTATGCGGAAGTAAGGGAAATGATGGTTAAGAAACTAAAAGAAACCCGTAAAAAATACAAAGATTCAGAAGAGCTGGATAAGCAATTTATTAAGGTTTACGAAGATAAATAAACAGGAGGTATTACGATTTTTGTAATAATCCCTGCGAGCAGCCTTGCTCTCGTTTCCACATATTCTCAAGGATAAAGATCTGATTATCACTAATAAAAAAATCCTGAAAATCTTTCGGGACTGTTTATATTAAAATTAAAAAGCCGTCTTTCAAAAATTGAAGACGGCTTTCAAACTAAAACACATTATTGAAAAAACTACTTAACTTTATATATTTCTGTAATTGAAATCTTTAATTACTTCTTAATTAAATTTGTTTAAGTTTAATATTTCTCCAGTACACTTTAATCCCTCCCCCATCGTGAATTTGCAAGGCTATTTTACCAGTAGCAGCTCCTATTTTTTCATCAGAAAAATCAACCATTTCCACGCCATTTAACCAGCTGGTTACCTGATTGCCTTTAACTCTTATCTTTAATTTATTCCATTCTCCATACTTAAGCGCATCTTCTTTTTCTGGGGTTGGCTTAATCAACCATCCGCGTCCATAAGATTCATAGATTCCACCTGTATGAAGATTTGGTGGTGCCACCTCTACCTGCCAACCAGCTATTTTAGTACCTTCAATTTCAGACCGTATAAATACTCCGCTATTTCCATCAGCTTCTTGTTTAAATTCTAAATTCAATTCAAAATCTTTGTAATTTTCTTTAGAGGCAAGATATCCATATGCTTTATCGGGACCGCTCTCTGAGATCAACAATCCATCTTCTACATACCATTTCTCAGTACCATGTATTTTCCATCCTTCCAGATCTTTTCCATTAAAAAGATCTTTTCCAGATTGACAACCCGTAAATGCAATACTCAATAAGATCGCAACTAAACTAATTTTTTTCATTTTATATTTTTTAAAATAATTATCCGTTTATCAAATTTTTAGGATATTGAATTTATAATCTTTTAATTTTAATATTTCTAAACCAGATGGGGCTGGCGTGGTCCTGCAAACCGATGTAACCAGACTTAAACTTTGCATAATCGGGACTGCCTTTCCATTTACCTGAATCTCTTTTCTCTTGCCAGTCTTCAGATTTAGGATTGAATGACACTACCATTTCCCCGTTAAGCCAATGTTCCACTCTCTCTGGGGTATATACAATCTTACTCGTATTCCACTCTCCAACCGGATTCAATTTTTTCTTTTCAGAATCGGGTGCGTACATCGCATAATCGGCAGCTGTTTTGTTTAATGGCTTTAATTCTGAAAGGTTTTCAGTATGACCAAGACTCTTATTGTAACTAACAAGGTCATGAATATTCTCATAATTTTCATCATCAATCAGCTGATATTCAGGAGCTACTTTTGATGGGTTTTCATAGCCCTCTTTTACGTGGTAAAAAATCCCGCTATTTCCCCCTTCCGGAAGTTTCCACTCCAGGGAAAGTTCAAAATTATCAAACTCTTCAGCACCATAGATAATATCCCGGCCTCCGGTATAATCTTCTTCTTTTCCGAGATCGGTTTTATAGGTTAATACATTATCTTCTATGACCCAACCTGGTGGCATCTCTTCTTCGCCATAACCTCGCCAGCCTTCAAGGCTACTACCGTCAAATAAATACTGCCAGTCTCCCTCTTCTTGTTGAGTCTGGACTGTATTTTCCTGATTTTGGTTATTGGTTTCAATTGCTTCCTGTTTTTTATCTGAATTTTTACAAGCAATGGTGGAAACTGCCAAAAGTGTGTATACTATTATCTTTTTCATCTGAAATATTTTAGATTGAAGTGTTATATAAACTTAAGGATTAGCCTAGTTTCATATTTTCAGGATCCCAATTTATAAATTCGTTCTTTTTATAACTTTCATTACAAAGCAAAGCCGGAGCTGCCGCGCGAAATCCGAATACAGGGTCTTCAGCTACGGAACCATTCTCACGAATTGCGGTAAAGAAATTAGCAAAATGATCGTAATGCGCTCCTTTATAACCGTTTTGCGCTTTGTAAACGGTCTCCAATGGCGGAACCAATTTTTTACGGTCCGGTCTTCCAGATTTTTCTTTAGCTTTTTCTGCTAAAAATGGATCATCACTTTCACCACCAGCATTGCGTTTTAAGGTTAGACTATCCCAGGCTATATCCATAGATCCTTTATCTCCTACCAGTTTTAAGAACGTACTACCACTGGTGCCGTCTACGAAATTACAACGCAGGGAAAGGTTAAAAGCCGGATGTTGTTTAGTATCAGGATAATCAAACATTCCTAAAAGTACGTCGGGAACTTCCCGTCCATCATCCCAATGTCGTAAACCTCCGGTGGCTGCAATTTTGTTAGGTCCATAAGAGTTCGTGATAAAATGCAGGCTGGAAAATAAATGCACAAATAAATCACCCGCCATTCCTGTCCCGTAGTCAAGATAATTACGCCATCTAAAAAAACGTAAAGGGTCGAAAGGCCGATCTTCACTGATGGAGATATATTTCTCCCAATCTACGGTTTGAATAGAAGCATCATCTGGAATAGGATATTGCCAGGCCCCAAATGCCGAATTACGAGCCCAGAAACCTTCGGCATAATTTAAAGTTCCTATTGCGCCTGCCGCCAATAATTCTTTAGCCTTTTCATTACCAAGTGAAGACATTCCCTGGCTACCTACCATATAAATTTTACCTGATTTCTTCCAGGCTTTTATAATATCGTTACCTTCTTCTACGCTGTGTACCATAGGTTTCTCACAGTACACATGTTTACCTGCATTTAAGGCGTCAATACTCATTTTTTTATGCCAGAAATCTGGAGTACCAATAATAACTGCGTCAATATCACTACGTTTTAAAATCTCCTTGTAGTCTTTGGTAACAAACAAACTGTTTCCCCAGCGCTGTTTTGATTCCTCCAATCTACCATCATATAAATCACAAACGGCAAGTAAATTAATATTGTCATGGCTTAAAGCAGTAGTAGTATCTGCCACTCCCATTCCCCCGGCACCTATTAAGGCGATATTTAAGGTTTTGTTACCAGTAAATTTAGTTTGCCGGTTAAGTAAATTTACCGGTTTCGTTTCGGAAGCAAAGCTTGAAGGGATAATGGCAGCAGTGGCTCCTGCTACTCCCAATTTTTTTATAAAAGAACGTCTATTATTCTCCATAGTTATTAGATAGATTTAATTTTTTAACTGCGTAAATCTAACCGGGGAAGACGTAATATTAAGGGTAATAAAAGGGGTAATAAGCCCGAAAATTTCTGATTTATTTAACTAATTTCATAAATTCCGGGTCAATAGTCTCACTATAATAACTTTCGTAAAGTTTTTTATAGTTTTCAACGGTTTTCTTTGCGGAACCATATTTTTCCTGTTGTAATAAACAGGAAACTTTTTTCCTAACTGCAGGTTCAAATAAAGGATCTACCACCAGAATAGCTTCAATAATTTCAATCTTTTTCGAATTATCTAAAGCCTCGTTTTCCAGGAACGGAGTTAACAAGTCTAATACCCTGGAATTGTATTCGGCTTTAATAGCATCCAACCATTCTACCTCTACCTGGGGAAGTAAAGGTCCTTTAGAAACAATTCTGGCAAATTCAATAGCCTGAATCTCAGAATGAATTTTCTTTTCTGATGACCAAAAATCAGGTAGTACATTATTTAAGATAAAAACGTCTACTTTACCTATTTCTGAAAATTGAAATTTCCATTTTTTATCTTCAAATAAAATTTCAGCACCAAGCTGCTTTTCCAGGGTTTTTCTCAATTCTTTTATTTGAGTACTTCTATTATTTTTTTTGTTTTCAGATGGAAAACCCGGCCACAAGATATCGCTTAGCTTTTTTGAAGTGATCCCACCATCGCGCAGAGTAAATAGTAAAATCAAGATCAATAATTCCCTTCGTTTTGGAGGTAATTTTGATGTAATATCTTCTCCCTTTTTATTCCACACCTTAAACCCATTTAATAAATTAATGCTGTTTAGTTGGATACTTTGCTGAACTGGAGCCAGGGGTTTTTCCTCCGGGAGCTGGATTTCTGGTTTTGCTGTTGGCTTTCTTCGGAAAATAAAGAATGCCGGGATTATTAAAATCAAAAAAAGACCAGTTAAATACATCCAATTATCGGTAAAAAAAGAATGCTGATCGCTACCCGTTTTCTTCAAATAAACATTTTTGATTTCATCATCACTTAATGCCCTATCCCATATTTTCAAATCACTCATTAGCCCTGAATAGTATTGACCCCAGAGATTGGTTCCTATGAGTAAGGCATGATCGGTCTGCCGAATATCCGAGGCAGCAATTTCCTCTATCAAGCTACCATTTACATATACATGGAGTTTTTGTGTGGGCACATAAACGAAGGCCACATGACTCCACTCTCCTTTTTTGATTACAGCTTTTGAGGTAGTATGATCTTTAATTCCAGTAGTAGTAAATTGTAACCTGCCATCATAAATTTTTGCCGAGAAGGCTTCCCCTTTTCCAATTAAACTAAAACTTCCATCTACCTCATCTGGTTTAATCCAGGCGCTAATACTTATTTCCTCCAGCCTACCCTCCGGTCTACTCCTAATGTCTATATAACTCGAGGTACCATTAAAAATACTTACGCGTTTATCTCTAAATATATCTTTTTCAAACTCGACATCAGTAGCGGTGCTTTTATCATCTTTATTGGCTAAATTAGCCACTTGTCCATCCAGGGGCAGGGAATACCTTAACTTTTCCTCTATCTCATATTTTATGGCGCGAAATGTTTTTGGCCCTGAAATTCTTCTGTTTTCATCGGTAAAATTATAGATATCAGGAGAGAACATAAATCCTCTTTTTTGGGGTGATAAGGTAGAGGCACTGGTCCTAAAAACACCACAAGTTTCCAGATGGGGGAATTCTTTCCAACCAACTTTGTTTAATTCTTCATTATTATAAGTAATCCTGGCTTTATATATTGGCTTCTTATAAAATTCTTTTTTTAAATACTTAATATCTTTGATAAAAGGTGAAGAAATAATATCGGGAACCACTCCTTTCCTGTAAAGTAGTTCTTCAAGAAAAAAATCAATTTCTTTTTTACTTTTTAAACTATCAACGGAAATTAGATTAAATTCTTTGCAAACCTCAATCTCGAATAATGTATCGCTTACAAAAGGAATATAATTTAGTTGATTTGTTTCAATTCCAATAATTTCATTTTCTTTAGAGGAACCTGGCGGTTTAGTAGAAATTTTGAGAGAATCTTCTAAAAAATCCTGTACTTTCTCTCTGTCGCGATTATACAGTAAAAGAACCTGGCGCTGGGTGCTCAAGAGTTCATTAAAACCATCTTCATTATTTTTTAATTCCGAGACAGCTTCAAAGTAAAATGTATTGTATCCTTTCTGTAAATCGGATAATGGATTAGAACTACCAGTTTTTAAAAGCCCCAAAGACTCAGGGTGTTTGTCCTGTCCAAAAGTGCAAACACTCCACACAATGAATACCAAAATGAAGAATCTCTTCATAATTTACTAATAGAAGGTTTTTCTGAGGGAGAAAGTTAGTGAAAAAAGCCAGAGTTTTAGAGTCTTTTCGCTGATCTATCACTCAATTTCTTCCAATTATTTGGTACTTAAAAGTTAAGAGAAATGTAATCTTATAAATAACTGTTTAATAGATAATTTATTGAAATATTAAATTTTCAACTCCAGATTTGGGTGTTATAGGTACCTTAAGGAGAAAATATTTTCCAATTTTTTAGCTAAATTAAATGATTTGAAGATTCTTCTAATATAGCTTATGTATTATTGAAATTGTATTGTACGCAATAGTTATAATTACCTCTGGAAGCGCTTACTTCAGAAGCATCAAGTGCGGGTCTGTAAATTAAACTCTGTCTGATGTTTCAATTCCTCTGGGGCTAGCCCCAGAGGAATTGGCGTTTATGTCCAGTGGTATCCGGTCTCCAAATTTAATATAAAATTGCTGAATCGTAAGGCTCC
>NZ_JAFLQX010000020.1:0-81109 GCF_017579965.1 Salegentibacter sp. BDJ18 | reverse complement strand
GGAGCCTTACGATTCAGCAATTTTATATTAAATTTGGAGACCGGATACCACTGGACATAAACGCCAATTCCTCTGGGGCTAGCCCCAGAGGAATTGAAACATCAGACAGAGTTTAATTTACAGACCCTTTTTATTTAATAAGGAAGCTAATCTATTGCTCCTGATCTGTTGGCATAATATATACATCATTAATATTAGCTCTTTTCGGCTGACTTAATGAATAATAGATTGCTTCAGCAATATCTTCTGCCTGCAATGGAGTTAACTCTTTAAACATTGGCTCCATATCTTTCTTGATCTCATCATCTGTAATGGTATCTGTTAGTTCTGTAGATACAAATCCTGGATCTATAGAAGTCACGTTTATTCCGTAATGAGGAGCTAATTCTGCTCTAAGTCCTTCGGTAAACATTTTTACCGCTGCTTTAGTAGCACAATAAACAGCTCCACCTGGATAATATTTGTGTGCTGCACTAGAAGAAATGTTAATTATATTTCCACTTTTCTGCTCCATCATTGTTGGTAGCACTGCAGAAACACCATTGGTTACTCCTTTTATATTTACATCTATCATTTTATCCCACTCATCGGTATGTAGATTCTTAACGTAAGAAAGTGGCATTAAACCGGCATTATTTATAATTCCGTCAATGCTTCCAAATTCTTCTAAAGTTGAGGAAACAACCTTTTTAAAATCTTCTTTCTTAGTAACATCTGCAGGAACTACTAAAGCCAATCCACCGTTTTTTACGATCTCATCTTTTAAAGAATTCAATCTATCTTCACGGCGTGCACTTAATACAACATTAGCTCCTTCCTGGGATAATTTTTTAGCGGTAGCTTCTCCAATTCCACTAGAAGCTCCAGTTATAATTATAGTTTTTCCTTTAATACTCATATCTAATTTTTTTTGGTTTTACTCAAAATTAGCGCAGAGTATAGTAACGACCCAGCAATTTTAGATTTTTAGTATGGGTTTAACGGCATAGCCTAACATGCATCAATATTAGAGAATAAAAGCTCTTAAAAAATTGGGAAACTTAGTCTATTAGATATTCGATAATTTCTTTTATGGTAGCGCGTGCGCTTCGGCCAACGCCAATTAAAGTAGCAGAAGCATAGCCTGTCCAGCCACCATAACCAACTAACCAAAGTCCGTTAGTGTTTTTTGCTCTGGTTCCTTCGGTTTTTATTTTACCCTTGTCATCTGGATCCTCTATATTATTTAGATGATCTGTAGCAAAATGAAAGCCCGTACACCAAATTATAAGGTCGAAATCTTCATTAGTTCCATCTTCCCAAATCACGCCATTCTCGGTAAACTCGGTGAAACTCCCTTTGGTTTTAAGCACGCCCCTTGCCCGGGCTTCTTTAACTGTGGGCACCATAACAATATTTCCAAGGTTATAAGCTGCCGGATCAAATTTCTTTCCTTCCTTCTCGGCTTTATATTTTGCGGTTGCTACATTAAAAAGTACTCTGCCATCTACATCGTCTGGCAAATATTCGGGATCTTTTAAAGTTGCCCAACTGGCATTCGTTACTTTAGAAACTTCGGCTAAAATTTGTGCTCCGGCATTTCCTTCCCCAACAATAAGCACCTTCTTATTTTCAAGCTTATCTGTATTTTTATATTGAGCCGAATGAATTTGTTTTCCGCGGAAAATATCTATTCCTTTTATCTTCGGAATAAATGGCGCCTTCCAGGTTCCGGTTGCTGAAATTACTGTTTTTGCTAAAAAATCTCCTGCTGAAGTTTTAAGCTTAAAAACACCTGATTCTTTTTCTACATTTTCAACTTGAACCGGACGCTTCACAGGAAAATTATAACGTTCTTCGTAATTGCACAAATAATTAATTACGTGATCCTTGGGCGGAAATCCATCCTCGTTCTTAGGCATTAGCCAACCGGGAAGTGAAGACTGATCTGCCGGAGAAAAAAGCCGCAAAGAATCCCAGGTTTTTTGCCAGGCACCACCACAGTTTTCCTGCTCATCAAGTATTAAATAATTCAGTTTTGTTCGTCTTAAATAATAAGCACAGGCCAGTCCGCTTTGGCCGCCTCCAATTATTATAACGTCGTAAACTTCAGCCATTATGCTAATTTTTCTTTAGGATAATATTTCTGTTTCAACCAAAACGCAACACTTACCAAACCAATTAAAACCGGAACTTCAACCAAAGGCCCAATAACTCCTGCAAATGCCTGCCCGCTATCAATTCCGAAGACAGCAATTGCTACGGCTATGGCAAGTTCAAAATTATTCCCGGTTGCGGTAAATGAAATAGAGGCATTCTGCTTATAACCTGCACCGAAATATTTAGAGACAAAAAAGCTTATAAAAAACATCAAAATAAAATAAACTACCAGCGGAATAGCAATTAAAACTATATCTACCGGGATTTCCACGATAGTTTCACCTTTTAGGCTAAACATCACTAAAATTGTGAATAAAAGCGCAATAAGGGTTAGCGGTGAGATTGCCGGAAGAAACTTTTCTTTATACCAGGCTTCGCTTTTGGCTCTAACTAAAATTACCCGACTTAAATAGCCCGCCAGGAATGGAATACCGAGATAAATAGCAACGCTTTTAGCAATTGTACCAATTGAAATATCTATAATAGCGCCTTCAAACCCAAAATATGGCGGTAAAACGGTGATAAAGATCCAGGCATAAAAACTATAGAAAAACACCTGAAAAATGCTGTTTAAAGCAACCAAACCAGCACCATATTCGCTGCTTCCTTCCGCGAGATCGTTCCATACTAAAACCATAGCGATACAACGGGCAAGGCCAATTAGAATAAGGCCAACCATATATTCGGGATGATCCTGGAGAAAAATTATGGCGAGAAAGAACATTAAAATGGGGCCTATAATCCAGTTTAGTAATAAGGAGACACTAAGAATTTTTACATTTTTAAAAATCTTAGGTAAATATTTATAATTTACCTTGGCTAAAGGCGGATACATCATTAAAATTAAACCTACGGCAATAGGGATATTTGTTGATCCAACGCTATAGGAATCTATAATCCCGGCACTTTGTGGCATATAATAGCCAATAGCTACCCCTATAAACATTGACAGGAAAATCCATACTGTGAGATATTTATCGAGGAAATTCATCTTTTTTCGAGCCATAACAAAAAGATTTTTTTATTCTATAAGTAAGATTTGAGTTGAAATTTTGGATACCCAGTTATTGCTTTAGCAACACTCATCGTTGGGAGAAATATTTGAATCAAGAAAAGTGGCAAAAAGTTCTTTGACCTGGTTCCATTTTTCGGGGTTTATGCAGTAGCAAACCCGTGTTCCTTCAATATCCCCTTTTATAAGTCCTATGTTTTTCAGCTCCTTTAAATGCTGTGAAATGGTAGGCTGCGCCAACCCAACCTCCTGAACCAGATCGCCGCAAATGCAGGATTTTGATTTTATAATTTCCTGTAGAATGGCAATTCTGGCAGGATGTCCCAGAACCTTAGCGATTCCCGCCAGTTCGTTTTGCAAGGGGCTAAATATTTCCGATTTTGTAAGACCCATTTTAATTGTTTATTGCAATATTACGATAAAAGAAATGATAAAAAAAGAGGCTGTCTGGAAAGTTCTTAAAATTGTCCTCCTGAATTTATTTCAGGATATAAAATGTTTATAGTTAAAACAAATTAGAAGCTGAACCAAGTTCAGCTTGACAAAAATTATACTTTTCAGTCAGCCTCAATTTATGTTATTTAAAAAATTATTTTTTAGGTGGTTGCGATGGTCTTACCTCTATCTTACTTGGTAAGGTACGCTTATTCATTTTTAAAAGATCTACCACTAATTCCCCAATATCTTCGGGTTGAATTTTCCAGGCATCTTCTGCATTTGGAGTGTGATCGTTAAAATGAGTAGCCACAGAACCCGGCATAATGGTACTTACATTAATTCCTTTTTGTCTAAGATCTAACATCACCGCCTGGGTAAAACCTGTTAAGCCAAATTTACTGGCATTATAAGCCGCTCCTCCTGCAAAAAAGTTAGTTCCCGCAAGACTGGAAATAGTAATAAGATATCCTTTAGATTTTTCTAAAGCGGTTAAACTGGACTTTACGCTATAAAAAACTCCTGTTAAATTGGTATCTATTGTTTCCTGCCATTTCTCTGGAGATAATTCGTCTATAGATCCAAAATGTCCAATTCCAGCATTGGCCACCATTACATCAAGTTGCCCAAATTTATCTATTGCCGCCTTTACGGCTTTTTCCTGACTTTCGTAATTTCTAACATCAGCTTCAAGACCTAAGGCGTCAGTTGCGCTTAGTTCTTTAGCGGCTTTTTCAGCAGCATCTTTAGAACGGCTTGTTATGGCTACTTTCATTCCCAAATCTAAAAGTGATTGGGCCACGCCGTATCCAATTCCTTTACTTCCGCCGGTAATAAATGCAACTTTTCCTTTTAATGAACTCATAGTATTTTAATTTTTTAGTTAGGCTAAAGCTACTAAACAATGCGATTTCGCTGAAATCTTAAGGACTAAGATATTGTTAATTTTAGAGGCTTTATAATTAAGGGTTAATTGAAGATTATAAAAATAAATAATCTTAAAAACTCATTTCAAGCTGTATAAAAGCTTCTTAATTTCTTTGTTAAAATGTTTTATAAAACTACGAAAGCAGTACATTTGCAAAAAAAATAGTATAACCTGATTAACCAATATTCTCTTGAATAATATCAAAGCCCAAAAATTACTCAATAAGATTCAGCGTGATTTAATGCGCAATGGAATAATTACCAATACCCTGGTAAACGACCTGAAAGAATTAAGAACCCTTGTTGTAGAAGAAGGTCAGCCTTTATTGGCAAAAACCATCAGGTTAACTTTTGAACACGTAGAAGCTTACGATTCTTTTAATATTGCGATCCCAGAAGATGATCCGGTAGAGGAAGGTGAAGAAGCGCCTTTACAGGAAGAAGCAACCGGGCAGGAAAGCCTTGATTATCTTCTTTCTTTAATGGCAGATCCTTCTAACCGTGTAAATGAATTGGAGCTACGTGAATACGTAAAAGCTTTCAATGAATATGCTGAAGAAAACTAGATCTTAGCTTGAAAGAGTAAACTGGTCTGGTATTTGAATAGTTAGTCGGCATAAAAAACCTTATTGAACTACCTCGATAAGAAATCCTGGGGTAACCCATAAGGCATTAAGCTGAGATAATTAAAGGAGCCGATATATAAATCGGAATATTTAAATCTCGCTTAGTGAGTAAATTGCTAAAGGAGAATTTGATGAAGAAAGATGCGAAATCTAAAAAGAAGTCGCGCATACGCTTATTGCACCAGTATTATAGTTATACCGGTTTTTACAGCTTTGTTTGGAAAAGTGTAAAAAAAGCAATTTTACCCATAGTTTTATTTGTAGCAGCGCTTTGGGCAATAGATCGTTGGGTGCTGGATATTGAGCAAATGCTGGTAACGGTAACCGAAACTTATTCGCCGCTAGGTATTATAAGTGTTTTCTTTGCTTCAGAATCTTTACTGGGATTAATCCCGCCAGAACTATTTATAGCCTGGTCTGGCAAATCTTCCAGTCCAATTCTATACCTTTCTTTACTGGCACTGGCTTCCTACTTAGGAGGTGTAATTTCTTACTTTATAGGCCGCTGGATGACTAAGATCCCGGCTGTACACGAAGCTATTGAAGTAAAAATGGCACAACATATTAAAAATACCCGAAAATGGGGCGGATTTTTAATTATAGTGGGTGCACTACTCCCAATTCCGTTTGCGATGACGAGTATTGCAGCGGGAATTATAAAATTTCCATTCCCCAGTTACCTTATGTTTGGTTTACTGCGTTTTGTAAGATTTTACCTGTACGCCCTGGTTATTTTTGAAATGGTTTAAAAATTTTTGCTTTAAATATTTCGCTAACCAGATCTTTTCAACCCTATATTTAATACATTTAAATTTTTAAAAATTCACAATTTTGAACCTTTAAAATTTTCCCAAGTCTTCGTCTAACCGTTTTAAAGAATTAAATTTAGTTTACTAACCAAACAAATTCTTAAGAAAATGGACTCTAAATTAAAGAAAATGGCCCGGGTGGGTTATGTTGCTAAAGCTACTGTTTATGGCATTATGGGAATACTTACTTTTCTCGCTGCATTTAATATGGGCGGTCAAAAATCCAGTAATTTACAGGTAATCAAATTTTTGGAAAACCAGGCATTTGGAAATGCCTTACTGGTTTTAATAGGCCTTGGTCTTTTGTGCTACTCGGCCTGGCGATTTATTCAGTCCATTCAGAACCCTGAAAATATTGGAGACGATAAAAAAGGGAAAGGAAAACGTGTGGCCTATTTTATTAGTGCTGTTTTATACCTGGGCCTGGCTGTTTATGCATTTATGACATTAATAAACGCCGGATCCTCTTCAGGTGGCAGCTCTGGTGGTGGAATTACCGGAACACTTGGGGTGGTGGTTTTTGCAATTATAGGCGTAGGACTTATTGTGGCCAGTATTGCCCAATTTAATAAAGCTAAAACAAAGAAATTTCTTGAAGATTTTGGCTACGACTCTATTACAGACGAAAAGAAACGAAAAACAGTTAAAAATACCGGCTACCTGGGGCTAATTGCTCGCGGAATTATTTTCGGGATTTTAGCTTACATATTTATAAGGGCAGCCGTAGAATCTAATACTTCTAATATGAAGGGAACCTCTGATGCTTTTTCATTTTTGCAGGATTCACCTTATGGTTCATGGCTAATGGGATTAGTTGCTGCAGGTTTGGTTTGCTATAGTATATACGTATTTATGCTGGCCAGATACAGAAAATTCAAAGCATGATATTTTGTTAAACCCGTACCAAGAACCCGTTAAATCTAATTGGATGACTTGTATTTCTATGTAATTTCGATAGAAATAACCAATTAAAAAAATTATTATGTTAACGATCATTTTAAATATCTTATTACCTCCTTTAGCCGTTTTTATGAAACACGGTCTTGGAGTAACTTTTCTAATAAGTTTACTATTAACAGCTTTAGGTTGGATTCCAGGCGTAATTCACGCTTTTATAGTAAACGGTACACGCTAAGCTTTTAAAACTAACTAACCAATAAAAAAGGTCTGAAAATATTTTCAGACCTTTTTTATTTATAATCAATAGAATAGGAAACTAATTTTCTTCCTCTTCCCTCTTTACTACCTCCTTTTGCCATTCCCAGGCGCTTTTTAAAGCTTCATCTAAATGCTTCTCGGTTTTCCAGCCCAACTCTTCATTGGCTTTTTCGGTATCGGCATAGGCTGCAACAATATCACCTTCTCTTCTACCTACAATTTTATAAGGTAATTTTTCTCCGGTAGAACGTTCAAAAGAATTAATCACTTCTAAAACAGAACTTCCTTTTCCTGTTCCCAGGTTAAAAACTTCAAAATTGCTCTTTTCTTTATTTTGCTGAAGTCGCTCTAAAGCTACCACGTGAGCTTTAGCAAGATCCATCACGTGAATATAATCTCTAATGCAAGTTCCATCTGGTGTGGGATAATCATCTCCGAATACCGAAAGTTCTTTTCTCTTTCCAATTGCGGTTTGCGTAATAAAAGGAATTAGATTTTGGGGCGTACCAATGGGTAATTCTCCAATTTCAGCAGAAGGGTGAGCGCCTATGGGATTAAAATATCTAAGGGAAATCGCTTTAAAATTCTTATTTATTTTAGCCGTATCAGTAATAATCTCCTCTCCTATTTGCTTGGTATTTCCGTAAGGAGATTCTGCTTTTTTAACGGGAGCGTTTTCGGTAATTGGCAAACTATCGGCCTGGCCGTAAACGGTACAGGAAGAACTAAAAATAAAATATGCGTTTTCTTTTACTTGAAGTTCCTGTAGTAAATAAATTAAACTAGCCAGGTTATTTTCGTAATATAATAGCGGGTTTTCAACACTTTCTCCTACCGCTTTTGAAGCTGCAAAATGAATAACCCCCTCTATATCGGGATATTTTTCAAAAAACTCTTTTACCTGGTTTTTATTTCGAAGATCTAAATTTTCAAAAATCGGAGTTTTTTGAGTGATTTTGGTAATTCCTCCAAGTACATCTATAGAAGAGTTTGAAAGATTATCTATAATTACTACTTCGTAACCTTGTTCCTGAAGCGCGACAACCGTGTGAGAACCTATAAATCCGAGTCCGCCGGTTACCAATATTTTTGAGCTCATTTCTTTTATTTTAATTAAGACGCAAATTAATAAAAATGAAATTGCTAAACCTTCCCCTTAAATATTAATTCCCTGCTAAATATTTCAAGGAAATGTCTATTCTAAATTACCAGATTCTCTATAAAACCTATCTTTGCAATCTAAAATTTAAACTATGCCCCTGGAAAAGCAAAAAACGGTCTTTAAATATGTAAGCATCCTGGAAGGACTTTCATTTTTACTATTATTATTTATAGCCATGCCCCTAAAATATATTTGGGAAATGCCACAAATGGTGCAACAAGTTGGGATGGCTCACGGTGTTCTTTTTATCGCCTATGTTATGGGTGCCATCTGGCTTTTTAAACCTCTAAACTGGAATTTTAAAGAGTTATTAATAATACTTGGTTGCTCCCTGGTGCCTTTTGGACCATTTTACGTAGAAAAAAAATACCTTTAAACTATGAATATAGAGGAAGGATTTAAAAATCTTATTTGTCTTTTTGAAACTTTTCTAATAGATCAGGGAGTAAACCCAACACTCGCGCTGTATTTAAATTTACTGCTAAATATCCTGGTATTAATCCTGATAATTATAGGAGTAAATTACCTGATTAAAACTTTTGTGATTGAAGCTTTTAAAAGTTTTAGTAACAAGACAAAAACTACTTTTGACGATTTTTTAATTAAAACTAATTTCCCAAAATATATTGGGCAAATTCTTCCTCTGGTTATAATTTACCTTACCGTTCCTTATATTCTGGTAGATTTTCCGCTGGCTATAAAGGCTTTTTATTTCCTGATAGATGTCTATATCATTTTTCTTATTGTATGGATAATTAGAAGCATTTTACGCACTACCAAGAGCTACCTAAGAACCTTAGAATCTTTTAAAGATAAACCGGTAGAAAGTTACATTCAGGTAGTAATGATTATCGTTTGGCTGTTCGCCTTTATCTTTATTATTGCTGAAATTACCGGGAAAGATGTAATTAATTTTATAATCTCCCTGGGTGCTGCTTCAGCAATTTTGCTGTTAATTTTTAAAGATACCATCTTAGGTTTTGTCGCTTCCATTCAGGTTAGTGTAAACGATATTGTAAGAATTGGCGATTGGATTACCTTTAGTAAATACGGCGCCGATGGTACCGTGACCGAAATTACCCTGGCAACCGTTAGGGTACAGAATTTTGACAATACCTTTACCTCTATTCCAACCTATAGTTTAATTTCTGAATCTTTTCAGAATTGGCGCGGAATGCAGGAATCTCCCGGGAGAAGAATTAAACGTTCGGTTTTAATAAAACAGAATTCGGTTAAATTTATTACTTCTGAAGATTTTGAAAAGTATAAGAACATACAACTTATTTCTTCCTATCTGGAAGATCGGCAAAATGAGATTAACGCTTATAATACTACTAACCAAATAGACAAAAACCTGCCGTTAAACGGAAGAAACCAAACCAACCTGGGTATTTTTAGAAAATATATAGACACTTATTTAAATAACCACTCGGCTGTACATAAAGAAATGTATATTATAGTAAGACACTTGC
This sequence comes from Salegentibacter sp. BDJ18, assembly GCF_017579965.1. Classification (NCBI taxonomy): domain Bacteria; kingdom Pseudomonadati; phylum Bacteroidota; class Flavobacteriia; order Flavobacteriales; family Flavobacteriaceae; genus Salegentibacter; species Salegentibacter sp. BDJ18. Next base: position 71,369 of record NZ_JAFLQX010000020.1, on the reverse strand, counting down.
AGCCTACCGAGCATGGGATACCCTTAGAAGTGTTATGTTTTAGCCGCGATAAACGCTGGGAGAATTTTGAATATATCACCGCCGATATTTTTGACCACATTATTGCTGCTGTTTCATATTTTGATCTTCAGTTATTCGAAGCGCCTTCAGGCGATGATATTAGGGATTATTTTAATAAAACGAATTTAGAAAACCCTCCCAATAAAAATTCGTAAAATTTTCCGACGAAATTTAAGTTGAAAAGCTTGAATCAGGCTAATTTTTATTATCCTAAACCTAGATTGGAAGTGGATTAAAAATTATCTTTTAGCCACCAAACAAAAACAAATATGACTTTAAAAGGTTTTCTTCAGGGTTTTGGAATTATCGCGGTTGTAATGACCTTAGTTCCCTTAATCGCCGCAGATTTCTGGTGGATTCGTATTTTTGATTATTTGCACATACAATTAACGCTTCTCACCCTCACGGCAATTGCCGCATATTTTATAAGATTTGATATAAAAAGAGCCGAAGATTATATTTTTATGGTTGTTTTACTGGCTTGTTTTATTTTCCAGGTGGTAAAGATATATCCTTATTTTCCGCATAAAAATTATGAAGTTGGCCAGGCTTCAGAAGAGAATTTCAGTAATAAATTTAGCCTCTATACTGCAAATGTTCTTCAGAAAAATGAAAATCCTGACCTGGTTGTAGCCGATATTAAAAAGCAAAACCCAGATATTTTATTATTTACTGAAACCAATACCCGCTGGAAAAACGATCTTGCTGAAGTAACCAATTCTTATCCTTATAAAGTTGAATTTCCTTTAGACAATACTTACGGGATGTTATTCTATTCCCGGTTAGAACTTAAAAATCCTGAAATACGTTTTTTAGTAGACGATAGTATACCTTCCATACACAGCATTTTAAAATTACGCTCTGGGGAAGAAGTGATGTTTCACGCCATACATCCTACACCGCCAATGCCGCAGCATAATCCTTCTTCGTCAGACCGGGATGCCGAAATGATGAAAATTGCATTTATGGTAAAAGATTCTAAGTTGCCGGTAATAGTGGCGGGAGATTTTAATGATGTGGCCTGGTCTTCTACCACGGCACTTTTTCAAAATGTTGGTGGTTTACTAAACACCAGGATTGGCCGTGGCTTTTATAATACTTTTGATGCTTCCAGTTTTATTATGCGATGGTCTTTAGATCACGTATTTGTCACTGAAGAATTTAGGGTTGCCGATTTTAAACTGGGAAGTTCTATAGATTCAGATCACTTACCTCTTTATATAGAACTTAATCTTGAGCCCGAAAAAGCTGAAGAACAAAAGCCCGGGCCTGCAACTAAAGAGGAAATTAAAACTGCCCGCGAACAAATAAAAGCAGAACAACAAGCTAAAGAAAATGATTAACAAAGACTAAAGCTCTTTCTGGTTTTCGCTTTAAATTTCAATTTAGAACACATATTTCTCACTCTTTAAGTAATTCTTTACTAGAATTCTTAAATAAAACCCAAAGTAAGTTTATGCATTAGTTTTCCTTAGTTTTCTTTCTAAATTTAAATATTGTTTAGCCACATTATAGCTCTTATTTAGCTAATACACAGTGGTTTTATCTTAATAAAATTCAATAGAAAACTTTAGAAAAACTTAGAATGCTGAATATATCTGAATTATCGGAGAAATCAATTAAACAAATTTTAACAATCCTTGAAGAAGATGGCAAAATAAGTGCTTCGCTTCCGGGGGCTGGTTTAATTCATATAGAAGATAATTTACCCTACCTGGTTGTTTATAGAAAAAGAGAAGACGATCCCGGCACCGAAAGAATAATTATTAGTGAAGCATCTTACCTTTTAATTGGGAATAAATTTTTTGAAGCTTACCAAAAATTAATTTATGCCCTGGCCGATAAGCTTTCTTCAGATTTTAAATCTTATATGGTTTTTGAGATCTATACGGGAGAACCCAATAATTGTTTTACCATTAAAGCCCCAGCTCAAAAATTACCAAGTTCTGTAAAAGTATTAGAAAAAGAACTTAACAGTATAAATGATATATTTTCGGGACTTTATTTAAAAGCTGAAATAAAAGATACTCCCCATCGTCAAAGAGAAGGCGACGAGGATATTTTAAGTATAGACGAGGCAAAGAAATCTGGTGCAGTAATCGTAGGGCTTGAAATTCCTCCCGTTTTTCGGAATGAAAATAATGAGGTTTACCCCGTTTTTTTAAGGCAATTTAAAGATTACCTAATTACGTGTATACATAAAGCATTATTTGATTATGTGCGGGTGCAAACTTCCAGTGGGGTGGGCAGTTATCTTGCCCTGGGTAGAAAACATTTAAAGGAAAAAGTGTTTGAAATTGATAAAGCCCTCGCTAAAATAGAACGCTCTTACCAGTTTTTATGGTTGGTTTCTCCCGCCAATATTCAGGATATAAAACAAACCTTTTTTGAAAGTAATTATGAGAAGGTTTTAGATTATCACTATAGATTGCTTCCCATAGACCCAGATCTTTTAAAAAGAGAACTTTATAACCTTAAAGTTGAAGAAATAGACGATCCTGCGATGTCCCATATTTTTAGGGAGAAACGTGAAGAACTGGATCAACAAATCACGATGTTAAGTGAACGGGGCACCTCTAATTTCTTTTATAACAGTATTAGACTTTATAAAGGTTTAGACTCTAAATTAAGTCAGGAAGCAGGTCAAATACTTAGGGAAGTAGACGAAGTAGCCGAAGAAGAAGATGCTGAATTTATTGATGCAAAAGGCTTTAGTAGCTTAGCCCGCCGGGAGTTTGATTATTTTGCTGAACAGGATGAAAATTTTAAAAGTAAGGTTCACATTCGTAAAGATGTGAATATTATGATGGTGAATAAAGGCGAACTTTATATCCCTGCAGATTATAGAATGAATAAAACCGAAGCCACGGCCCTTATTCAACACGAGGTGGGAACACACGTTTTAACCTATTATAATGGTACACGACAACCTTTAGAATTATTAAGCAGTGGCCTCGCAGATTACGATCCGCTTCAGGAAGGACTTGCAGTAATGTCAGAATTTTTAGTAGACGGGCTTACCGGAAATAGATTAAGAACTTTAGCCGGAAGGGTAATTGCTGGTTCGGCATTAATGGAGGGCGCTGAGTTTCCGCAGTTGTTCCGTTTATTAAAAATGGATTATGGATTTACCGCCGAAAGAGCTTTTAATATTACTTCCAGGATTATGCAGGGCGGCGGATTTCTAAAAGATATAATTTATTTAAAAGGATTGGTTCAACTTCGCGATCACTTACAAAATGGCGGGGAATATGAACCGCTATTAGCAGGAAAATTTGGATTAAAACACACCAAAATAATTGAAGAATTAACCGAAAGAAAAGTATTAAAAACGAGCGCACTGCGCCCAAGCTATTTATTAACCGAAAATGTTACCAATAAATTAAACATAATCAGAGAGGGGCTTCCCCTTTCACAAATGATAACCTAATGAAAATTTGCTTTGTATTAAACGATATTAAAAACGAAAAATGTGGAACCTCGGTATTATTAATGAATACTGCTCACGCTCGAGGACATGAGGTTTATGCCATGGGAGTTGGTGATTTTAATTTTCATCACGATGCACCAATTAGTATAAATAGTGTGCAGGCGCCAAAAAATACTAAAACAAAATCTCCGGCTAAATTTCTGGAAGCTTTACAGAGTTCTAAAGCACGTAAAAAGACTATAGCAGCCAATAAACTGGATGTACTCTTTATTAGAAATAACCCTACCGAAGAAGAATCTGGGCGGGAATGGGCAGAACATGCCGGGGTTGCTTTTGGCAGAATGATTCAGCAAGAAGGCGTTTTGGTTTTAAACGATGCTAATGCCCTCTCTAATGCATTTATTGATAAACTCTATTTTGAAGAACTTCCGCAAGAAATAAAACCAGATTCTTTAATTACCAGGAATAAAGAAGATATTTTAAAATTCTGGGAAAAGAATAATAAAAAAATTGTTTTGAAACCCCTGGAAGGTTCTGGTGGTCAAAATGTTTTTTTAATAGATGAAAATGAAAAAAATATCAATCAAATTATTGAAACCATTAGTCAGCATGGCTATGTAATTGCCCAGGAATACTTACCGGCAGTTAAAGACGGTGATGTTCGAATTTTATTAATGAATGGACGGGTCATGGTTAAAGATGGAAAACAGGCTATTATTAGACGCGTTAGTGGTGAAGGAGAATTCCGAAGTAATTTTGCACTTGGTGCCACTGCCGATAGTAGTGACCTTACTCCAGAAATGCAACGTATTGTAGATCTAACCGCTCCAAAACTTATCCGCGACGGACTTTTCTTTGTTGGGCTGGATGTGGTAAAAGATAAATTGATAGAAATTAACGTGTTAAGCCCGGGCGGGATGGAGCGTTTTAAAGACATAGGCTTACCAGATTTCACTCCAATGGTAATTGAAGCCATTGAGCGAAAAGTTGAATACAAAGAGCTTTACGGGCACCAGTTTGATAACAGGGAAATTGCCTGTATGGAATAGTAAACTATCTCAGAGCATTCAATATAGATTATCGAGTAAAACTGAAAAAGAGATATTATGAGTAATAAACCAGAAAAACATATTCCCAGGATAATTGGGAAATATACCAGCAATAAAAAAGGACCTTTACTTTTTGTAACTGCCGGCATTCACGGCAACGAGCCAAGTGGTGTTAAGGCACTGGAAGAAGTTTTTAAACAGTTAGAGAAAACGAAACCTGAAATTGAAGGAACTTTGGTTGGAGTCTCTGGAAACCACAAGGCGCTTAATCAAAATAAGCGCTATATAGATGAAGATTTGAACCGGGTTTGGACCGAAGAGAATATTGATGAGAAAAAATCTGAAACCCACGAGCAGAAGGAAATGTGGGAAATTATAGATATTTTAAAGCAATTTCCTGAAGAAGATTTTACTAAACGTTATTTCCTGGATTGCCACACCACTTCATCGGCGAGTTTACCTTACGTTTCTGTACAGGAGGTTAATGATAATGATGAATGGGCACATAACTTCCCCACTTTTATAGTAAGAGGATTTAGCGATATAATTACCGGAGATATAGATCATTATTTAAGCAGAATTGGAATGACGGGTTTCGTTTTTGAAGCCGGGCAACACGAAGATAAAACCTCGGTTGAAAATCATGAAGGAGTGATCTGGCTTGCTTTAAAAGAAGCTTGCAAGCTAGATCTTTCTAAAATTGAAACTTATCCAGAATGTGTAAATCGTTTTGCTGAAAAAAATGCACCAGATCAAAAAACCTTTGAATTGGTTCATCGTCACGGCCTTGAAGATTCTGATGTATTTGAAATGGAACCGGGCTACGAAAATTTTCAGGAAATTAAAAAAGGAGAGCTAATGGCAAAACAAAATGGCAAGGAAATAAAAAGCGAATGGGATGCCCGTATTTTTATGCCATTATACCAAGCTCAGGGAAATGATGGCTTTTTTGTGATTGAGGAAGTAGAAGGAAAGTAATTGAAGTAAGCTCGAAAATCATAGGTTATTCTGAATTATTTCAGAATCTAATGCGTTAGAACTAATAAAAAGACCTCACCGGTAAAAAACAGTGAGGTCTTTTTATTTGATTAATTTTCAGCAAATTCTACACACACCGGAGACATTACCTCAACGGGAAGTAAATGTTCTTCAAGTTCTCCCGTGTTCATATTTATTTTAAAACTGCTAATTGTAGAAGTATCCTGGTTAGCTGCATAAAGAAAGTTTCCATTTGGAGAAATCGCAAAATTACGTGGTGTTTCGCCTTTGGTTGGGTAATAACCAATCACGCTTAATTTACCGGAATTTTTATCAACTTTAAAAGCCGCGATACTATTATGCCCACGGTTAGAAGTGTACACAAATTTCCCCGAAGGATGTAAATGAATATCTGCTCCTGAATTATTTTCTTTAAAATCTTCAGGAAGCGTTGATATATTTTGAATAATCTCCAGGTTCCCGTCTTCTTCTATTTTCAATACACTTAGCGTTGAATTCAATTCGTTCATTGAAAAAGCGAAGTTTTCATCTTTAGAAAAACTAAAATGCCTTGGTCCCGAGCCTTCTTCTAATTGTAAAACAGCTTTTTCTTTCTTACTTAATTTCCCGGTTGTTGCATTAAAATTAAACATCCATATTTTATTGTTTCCAAGATCAGAAATATAAGCGGTTTGATTATCTGAAGAAATTGAAACCGAATGCGCGTGAGAGGCTCCAGGATTCTCTAACTGAATTTTTTGTTGTTTTTCCAGGTTTCCATCCTCTCCCCTTTTATAAACCATAACCACGCCACCCATATAATTGGAGACAAAAACATAATTTCCACTTTTGTCAATCTCTATATGGCAGGGCGCAAAACTTTCGGTAGAAATTTTTCCTAATTCTTCTAAACTATTATCACTATTCCTTTTAAACGAATAAATAAAACCAGATTCAGCATCGCCACCACCTAATTCGCTCACCGCATACAGGTTTTTACCATCTTTAGAAGCTTTTACAAAGCTGGGATTAGTAATTTTCGCCACAGTTTTTTCTGGATGCAAACTTCCGTTTTCAGGATCTTGCAAGGCTAGAAATATTCCTTTTGCTTTTCCATCTACATGGCCTTCTTTTTTGGTGTAAGTACCTATGTAAACCGGTATTTCAGCATTTTGAGCGGCACAGGTTGTGGTAAGGACCACGGCCAAACTAATTAGCGTAAATCTTATCATAATTTTATTTGATTAAAGCCATTTTTTACGTTTAAAATAATAGATCATAAGTAGAAAAATAACAATCATTACTCCCCATAATACAAAGTAACTGTATTCCCACTGCAGCTCGGGGATATATTCAAAATTCATCCCATATATTCCCGCAATAAATGTTAACGGAATAAATATAGAGGCCATAATGGTTAAAACCTTCATGACCTCGTTCATTTTATTGCTAATGGTAGTCATGTACATATCCATAAGCCCCCAGGCCATCTCGCGGTATAAATCTATATTCTCTGAAACCTGGAGAATATGATCGTGAAGGTCGTTTATATAATTTTTGGTTCGGGTTTTTATGAGATCGTTCTCTAAATTCTGAAACCGGGAAATAACTTCTTTAAGCGGAAAAACTGCCCGTCTAACCCGTAAAATTGCTCTTTTTAAATCCTGAATCTCATAAGTAATATCGTCACTTGGCTGACTTTCAAAAAGTTGTTCCTCCAGTTTTTCTACTTTTTCGCTTAACTCATCTACCACCAGGAAATAATGGTCTACTATAGCATCTAAAAGAGCAAAAACCAGGTAATCTGAACCATTAGTACGAATGCGTCCGTAAGCCTTTTCCAGGCGACCCCTAACACCATCAAACACATCGCCTCCTGCTTCCTGAAAAGTAAGTACATAATCTTTACCTAAAACAAAACTTATATGTTCATTTACCAATTTATCGTCCTGGTGATAAAGCATTTTGGCCACAATAAACAAATAATCTTCATATTCATCTATTTTTGGACGTTGGGTAGTATTTACAATATCTTCAATAATTAACGGGTGTAGATCGTAATATTTACCCAGTTTTTCTATCTCTGCGGTATTACTTAAACCATCTATATTAAACCAGGTAATTCGGTCTTCAGCTTCAAATTTAAAAGCATCTTCGGTAGAAGAAGAAATATGCCTTTCATAATTCTCTTTATTATAATCTATAACTTCCAGGCTGGTTTCACCAGATTCTTTTCTACCAACATAGGTTACAGTTCCCGGGGGTTGGTTTACAGATTTCATTTTTGGCCTACGTAAACTTTGCGTAATTCTTTTTACCATAATCGTACTTTGTAGGTTAAAGGTAGCAAAGTTTTGTTTTTGGCTCTATTAAAAACACGACGAAACTAAACTTCATTCAAAAATTATCACAAACCTACCTCAGCCAAAAAAAGCCCTTTTAAAAAGTTAATCGTGATGTGAGGGCAGATTTTAAAACATTTAAGTTTCAATTATTCAGTAAAACTGAGTTTAATCATATTTATATGAAGAAAACGACAATAAATTTACCTAATCCTATTAACTGAATATTCTTTACAAACAGGTTATTATGAAAAAATCGCCCCTTGATATTTACCTGCTCTTACCTATTAAAAACTTTATTGAGAAAAAAACTTCAGTTGGATTATTGCTTATTTTCTCTGCAATTCTTGCAATGATCGTTGCCAACTCACCACTGGCTGATGCGTATCACAATCTTTGGAAACAATATATTCACCTGGGAATTAACGATTTTGTAATTAGAAAAAACCTGTTGCATTGGATTAACGATGGCCTCATGTCTATTTTCTTTTTTATGATTGGTCTTGAGTTAAAACGAGAAATATTACAGGGCGAACTTTCCAGTTTTAGAAAGTCTATACTTCCAATTGCAGCTGCTATTGGCGGAATGATTTTTCCGGCTTTAATTTATTATTATTTTAATACCGGTGTAGATTCAATTTCGGGATGGGGAATTCCTATGGCTACAGATATCGCTTTTGCACTGGGTATTCTCTATCTCCTTGGAGACCGGGTTCCTCTTCCCCTAAAAGTATTTCTAACCGCAATTGCTATTGTAGACGATCTTGGAGCGGTGCTGGTAATTGCATTTTTTTATACTTCAGATATTTCTTTACAAAGCCTTGCTATTGCGGGTGTTTTTGTACTTATACTGGCTACCGCTAATTTAATTGGTATTAGAAATACCTTGTTTTATGCAATTATGGGAATTGGAGGTTTATGGCTGGCTATTTTACTTTCGGGTGTTCACGCTACTATTGCAGCGGTTTTAGCGGCCTTTGCCATACCCAATACCAAACGTATTAATACGCCCTTATTTCTAAGAAAAACTAAACTCTTAGCTTATGAAATTAAAGAGGAATTTAGAAATAGAAATAAAAACCCGAAAGAAGCTGATGACCATATTTCTCATACTATACAAAAATTCACTTCTTTAACCGAAGATGCCACTCCGCCCCTACAACGTTTAGAACATGCGCTTTACCCCTTTGTAAGTTTTGTGGTTCTTCCAATTTTTGCATTCGCCAATGCAGGCGTGAGCTTTGGTAATGTTTCTTTTGAAGCACTATTAAGCCCGGTAACAATTGGGGTAATGTTCGGACTCATTTTTGGAAAATTTATTGGCATCGTATTCTTCTCCAGGCTTATGGTTTGGACTAAAATTGCCAGTTTACCGCATAAAGTTAAGTGGAAACATGTCTATGGAATTGGTTTTCTCGCTGCTATAGGCTTCACCATGTCTTTATTTATTACTGAGCTCGCTTTTGAAAATGAAAATTACCTGGCCCAGGCCAAAATAGGGATTCTTTCAGCTTCTTTAATTGCAGGCCTAATTGGATATTTCTACTTACGAAAAACGGGAAATGAATAATAATTAATCTTAAAGCTGATTACCATCATATTATCTGATTCAAATTTTCTAAAAATTTGCGGCTAAAATATTTAAGAATGAACAGCTGTTTTCACTGCGGTGAAGAATGTAAGGAAGATCACATTGTTTTTCAGGAAAAAGATTTCTGTTGCACCGGTTGTAAAACAGTTTTTGAGATCCTGAACGAAAGTGACCTTACTTATTATTATGATATCCAGGAAAAACCTGGAATTTCTCCCGGAGCTTCAGAAGGAAAATTCGATTTTCTTGATAACGAGGAAATAACCGAAAAACTGCTGGAATTTAATGAGAACAATACCCAAATAGTTAATTTTCTTATTCCTTCTATGCACTGTAGCTCTTGTATTTGGGTGCTGGAAAATTTAGGGAAATTACACAAAGGTGTGAAATCGGCACAGGTAGATTTTCCAAAGAAAACTGTACGAATAAGTTTTTCTTCAGAAAAAATTAGTTTAAAAGAGCTCGTATATCTTCTTAGTAGAATTGGTTACGAACCCTATATTTCTCTTAAAGATTACGATGAAAAAGATCATCGTGTAGACCGAAGCTTAATCTATAAATTGGGCGTTGCTGGTTTTGCTTTTGGAAATGTGATGTTTCTCTCTTTTCCCGAATATTTTGAAGTTAAAGAATTCTGGCTGGAGCAATTCAAGCATTTATTTAGATGGTTGATGTTTGCTTTTTCTCTACCGGTGGTTTTTTACTCTGGTGCAGATTATTTTATTTCAGCTTACAAAGGTTTGCGGGCAAAGATCCTAAATATAGATGTTCCAATTGCCCTGGGAATTGCAGTACTTTTTATTAGAAGTACCACAGAAATTATCCTCGATCTTGGCACCGGCTTTTTTGATAGCCTAACCGGACTTGTTTTCTTTTTACTTCTGGGTAAATTCTTTCAGCAAAAAACCTATTCCTATTTATCATTTGAGCGGGATTATAAATCTTATTTCCCAATGGCGGTAACGCGATTAAAAATCAATGCTTCAAAAGAAATTACAGAAGAACAGGTTCAGGTTTATAATATAAAACCCGGCGATCGAATTTTAATAAGAAACGGCGAATTAATTCCTATAGATTCGGTTTTAATGAAAGGCCGCGCGAATATAGATTACAGTTTTGTAACCGGTGAGGCCGAAGCCGTTAGGAAAGAGTCTGGTGAAACGCTTTATGCCGGTGGCCGCCAACAAGGCGGAATACTGGAGATTGAAGCTATAAAAGCCATAGACCAGAGTTACCTCACCAAACTTTGGAGCAATGAAGTCTTCAAAAAAGACAGAAAAGGCCAGTTTCAAAGTTTAATCAATCAAATAAGCAAGCGATTTACCGCTGGGGTTTTAAGTATAGCATTTCTATCAACCCTTTTCTGGCTAATTTACGATCCTTCAATAGCATTAAATGTATTTACCGCGGTTCTAATAATCGCGTGTCCCTGCGCTATTGCTTTAGCAACTCCGTTTACACTTGGTAATCTGTTGCGCATCTACGGAAGAAATAAATTCTACTTAAAAGAAGCGGGGGTAATAGAACAAATTGCAAAAATAGATTGTCTTGTTTTTGATAAAACCGGCACTATAACTTCCAATAAAAAAACCGAGGTATTCTATGAAGGTTTAAAACTTAATGCTGAAGAAGAACAATTGCTTAGCAGCAGTTTAAGAGCATCTGGGCACCCGCTAAGCAGGCAACTTTATCAGATCCTTGATAAAAATAATATTCTAAGTTTAGATGAATTTAATGAACATACCGGAAAAGGAATTAGCTCTGGCAGTAAGGGTAGTAAAATGAAAATTGGTTCCTCTTCTTTTGTAAAAGAAAGCGAAACTGAAACTAAAGAACTCAATAAAACAGCGGTTCATATAAGTAGTAATGAAGAATATAAAGGTTGCTACATTTTTAAGAATTCTTACCGGGAAGGCCTTGCCCATTTATTTAAGGAGTTAGGAGAAAACAAGCAACTCTTTATCCTTTCCGGTGATAATGATGGTGAAAAGGAAAAACTTGAAAATATGCTTCCCTTAAATACTAAGTTTTACTTCAATCAAAAACCTGACGATAAGCTAAATTTCATTAAAAAGCTTCAGGAAGAAGGGAAATCGGTGATGATGATTGGCGACGGACTTAACGATGCAGGTGCACTTGCCCAAAGTAATGTTGGGATTGCAGTTTCAGAAAATATTAATGTATTCTCCCCTGCTTGTGATGGAATCCTGGAAGCTTCAAATCTTACCAGATTGAGTGAATATTTTAAACTTTCAGAAAAGGGTATAAAAATTATCAAATGGAGTTTTGTACTAAGTCTTTGTTATAACGTAGTAGGCCTTGCCTTCGCCGTAACCGGTAACTTAATGCCCGTAATTGCCGCTATTTTAATGCCGCTAAGTTCTATTAGTATCGTGGCATTTACAAGCCTGGCCACAAACCTTGCCGGGAAAAAATTAAAACCTGTATTAACGAAAACCTGATTTCAATCATATTTTAAATTTTAACACCGCTTTAAGTTTGCTGAAAATAATTCATTCTAAATGAACATCATTTACCTCTTACTTGCATTAAGTGTTTTAGTAGCCCTCATTTTCTTTGTTGCCTTTATTTTTTCAGTAAAAAAGGGACAGTATGACGATGTCTATACACCATCGGTAAGGATGCTTTTTGATGATGAATTAGTTAAAGAAAAATCTGATAAATCCAATTCCACCAAAAACAAGAAATCTAATTAACTATGGAAGTAGAACAGTTTCATTACGATAATAAGATCGTAAAAAAGTTTACTATGGCTACCCTGTTCTGGGGTATAGTAGGTATGAGTGTTGGGCTACTGCTCGCCTTTATGTTTATATTTCCCGATCTTACCGACGGAATTTCATGGTTAAGTTTTGGCCGTTTAAGACCATTACATACTAACGCGGTAATTTTTGCTTTTGTTGGGAACGCCATTTTCGCAGGGGTTTACTACTCTACCCAGCGCTTGCTCAAGGCCCGAATGTGGAGTGATTTCTTGAGTAATTTCAATTTTTGGGGTTGGCAGGCAATTATTGTTGCAGCCGCCATCACCCTGCCAATGGGTTTTACCAGTTCTAAAGAATATGCCGAACTGGAATGGCCTATAGATATTGCAATTGCTTTGGTGTGGGTTGCTTTTGGTGCCAACCTTATTGGTACTATGATAAAGAGAAGGCAGCGTCACCTATATGTTGCTATTTGGTTTTACCTCGCAACTTTTGTAACCGTAGCCGTGCTCCATATTGTAAACAATATTGAAATTCCTGTTACTGCATTTAAAAGTTATTCGATTTATTCAGGAGTTCAGGATGCTTTAGTACAGTGGTGGTATGGGCATAATGCGGTGGCATTTTTCCTTACTACACCTTTCCTGGGGTTAATGTATTATTTTGTTCCAAAAGCGGCAAACAGGCCGGTTTATTCCTATAGACTTTCTATTATTCACTTTTGGTCCTTGATCTTTATTTATATCTGGGCGGGACCACACCACTTATTATATTCAACTTTACCAGACTGGGCGCAAAACCTTGGTGTAGCATTTTCTGTTATGTTATTATTCCCTTCCTGGGGAGGTATGATTAACGGACTCTTAACCCTACGAGGTGCCTGGGATAAAGTACGTACAGATCCTGTTCTAAAATTCTTTGTAGTAGCTATTACCGGTTATGGGATGGCAACTTTTGAAGGCCCAATGCTTTCGCTTAAAAACGTAAATGCCATCGCGCATTTTAGCGACTGGATTATTGCTCACGTGCACGTTGGGGCTTTAGCCTGGAACGGTTTCCTAACTTTTGGGATGGTTTACTGGTTAGTACCAAGACTATTCAAAACAAAACTCTACTCTATTAAATTGGCCAATGCCCACTTCTGGATTGGTACGTTAGGTATTATTATTTACACTTTACCTATGTACGTTGCCGGATTTGTACAGGCATCTATGTGGAAACAATTTAATCCAGACGGAACCCTTACTTACGGAAACTTCCTGGAAACGGTTACTTCTATTATGCCAATGTACTGGATGCGTGCTATTGGTGGTAGTTTATACATAGTTGGTGCATTTATTTTACTTTATAATATTGTACAAACTGTTAGACAGGGAAGTGCAGTTGAAGACGAATTAGCTGAAGCTGCTCCTTTGCAAAAAGTAACACGAAAAAGAACCAAAGGGGAAGCATATCACTCCTGGTTAGAAAGAAGACCCGTAAAACTTACCATTTTCGCAACTATAGCCATTTTAATTGGTGGCGCGGTACAAATTGTTCCCTCCTTAATGGTAGACGAATATGTGCCGGTAATTTCCAGTGTAAAACCTTATACTCCTTTAGAACTTGAAGGCCGGGATATTTACATCCGGGAAGGTTGTGTGGGTTGTCACTCGCAAATGATTAGGCCATTTAGAAGTGAAGTAGAACGCTATGGCGAATACTCCAAAGCCGGGGAATATGCTTACGATTATCCCTTCTTATGGGGAAGTAAACGTACCGGCCCCGATCTTATGCGGGTAGGCGGTAAATATTCCGATAACTGGCACCTTAACCATATGTACGATCCGCAGAGTACCTCTTCAGGTTCTATTATGCCTTCTTATAAATGGATAATTACAGACGAGCTTGATAAAAGTGATACCGAAGCTAAAATGAGAGCTCTTAGCAAGCTTGGCGTACCATATACTTTAGAAGAAATAGAAAGCGCCCAGCAATGGATGGCAGAACAGGGAACTCAAATTGAGAAAAACCTGTACGCAGATCCCGATTTTGTAAAAACTTATGAAGCTGAAAAAGAATTTGCAGAACAAAACGGTACCGAATTCGTAGAAATGCGAAACCGCGAAATTGTAGCGCTAATTGCTTATTTACAGCGTCTCGGAACTGACATTAATGCGAAGGATGCAGAAGTATCAACCACTAAAACCAACTAAGCATGTTTAAATTCGTAAAAGGCCATATGGAAAGTATAGACGGGGTTATGATCTACCCGCTAATTTCCCTGCTCATTTTCTTCATCTTTTTTGTAGTGCTATTCTTATGGGTAATTACCGCAAAAAAGAAAGACATAGAAGAGGTAAGCAAATTACCCTTAGATATTAATACCGAAAACCAGGAATTATGAAAACAATAGGATATTTAAGAATTCTGGGGTTTTTAATTCTTGCCCTCGTATTAATAGAATTAACCGTTGAGACCGAAAGTGGTTGGGCAATTGAAGAATACCCGATTATTTGGTGGGTTTTAGGTGTAGTACTGGTAATTGCTGTAGCCATAGAAATTTCTATAGCTGCTTTAGAAAATATGGTTTTTAAAAGTCTTAATTCTGAAGCCCAGCAACATTATACCAGGTTAAAAATTGAAAATTCTGACAAGCAGTTTATAGGCTTAAAAAAGTTCTATAAGAAAATGCTGAACCAGAAACCTCTGGAAAAAGAAGAAGAAATTCTTTTAGATCATAATTATGATGGTATAAAAGAACTGGACAACGATCTTCCCGCATGGTGGCTTTATGGGTTTTACGTAAGTATTGTATTTGCCTTTGTGTATATGGCTTACTACCACATTTTTGATGGGGAAAATCAAACTGAAGAATACCTGGCTGCCGTTGCCGAAGCCGAAGAAGAAATTGAAGCTTATAAAGCTGCTAATCCAGATCTTATAGATGCTTCTTCAGTAGAATTGCTAACTGATGCTGCCGATTTAGAAGCGGGAGAAACCATTTATATGGCAAGTTGTATGGCTTGTCACCGCGCCGATGGTGGTGGCGCTATTGGTCCTAACCTTACCGATGATCATTGGATTCTTGGAGGCGGAATTAGCAATGTTTTTCAAACAGTTTCTGAAGGTGGCCGTGACGGAAAAGGAATGGTGGCCTGGAAATCTGAGTTGAATGCACAGGAAATAGCCCAGGTATCCAGCTATGTTTTAAGTCTGCAGGGAACCAATCCTCCAGATGCTAAAGCACCGGAAGGAGACATTTGGGAAGCAGATTCAGAATAAATTTTAGAAGAACAGATTTTGGAAAATCAGGAAAAATTCAGGGATAAAATAGCCACGGCAGACGACCAGGGAAAAAGACTATGGGTTTTTCCGAAGAAACCTTCTGGAAAATTTTATGAATATAGAAAATATGTAAGTTATATATTGCTCATTTTACTTTTTGCCGCTCCATTTGTAAAGATAAACGGCAATCAGTTTATGATGTTTAATATCCTGGAAAGACGTTTTAATATTTTTGGTTTTCCTTTCTGGCCCCAGGATTTTCACATTTTTGTAATTATGATGGTAATTGGGGTGGTCTTTATCATCCTCTTTACGGTAGCTTTTGGTAGAATATTTTGCGGTTGGTTTTGCCCACAAACCATTTTTATGGAAATGGTTTTCCGCAGAATTGAATATTGGATTGAAGGTGATCGCGGAAAACAAATGCGCCTGGAAAAACAAAAATGGGATGCCGAAAAGATTAGAAAACGTGCTCTAAAATGGTTCTTATTCTTTGTTATTTCGTTCCTTATAGCCAATGTTTTCCTCGCTTATTTAATTGGAAGTGATCGCTTAATTCAATACGTAACAGATGGCCCACTAAACCATCTGAGCACTTTTATTTCATTATTGATTTTTACCGCGGTATTTTACTTTGTATTTGCCTGGTTTAGAGAACAGGTTTGTGTAATTGCCTGTCCTTATGGAAGGCTTCAGGGCGTTCTTTTAGATAATAAATCTATAGTAGTAGCCTACGATCACAAACGTGGAGAAAAGGAAAAAGGAAGAGCAAAATTCAAGAAAAATGAAAACCGTGCAGAAACCGGAAAAGGAGATTGCATAGACTGTTTCCAATGTGTGCAGGTTTGCCCAACGGGAATAGATATTAGGAACGGTACGCAGCTGGAGTGTATAAACTGTACCGCTTGTATAGATGCCTGCGATAGTATGATGGAAGCGGTAGACCTCCCAAAAGGTTTAATTCGTTACGCCAGCGAAGAAAATATTGAAAAGAAAGCAAAATTCAGGTTTACACCCAGGTTAAAAGGTTACAGCATTGTATTAGGAATCTTAACCGCAGTTTTGGTGGGGATGTTATTTATAAGAAGTGAAGTTGAGGCCCGTATTTTAAGATTACCCGGACAGTTATACGAACGCAAAGCCGATAACGTGGTGAGTAATGTTTTCACCTACAAATTGGTAAATAAAACCACAGCCGATTTTGAAGATATTGAATTTAGATTATTGTCTCACAAAGGAGTAATAAAACCGGTAAAGACTTCAAATATTACCGTGCCGGGACAGGAGTTAACCGAGGGAACACTCTTTATTGAAATACATAGGGCCGCATTAGAAGATGAAAAAGAAAAGCTGAAAATTGGGGTTTATAGTGGTGACAGATTAATAGAAACAACGAACACTATGTTTATGGGACCCCGCAGTTTTAATTAATAAAAGTGCGCATAAGAACTCATAAATTATTAAACCTCGATTAAGAGTAAAATATAAAAAAATGAAAATAAACTGGGGAACAGGAATTGTAATTGGAATGGCACTTTTTATAAGTTTCATTATGTATTTAGTGATAAATATGCTTACCGATAAAAAGTTTGATCACGATTTGGTAACTGAAGAATACTACCAAAAGGAACTGCATTACCAGGAAGAAATTGATGCAGAAAACAATGCATTTTCATTAGAAGAAAACATTAGTGACCGGCGTGTAAAAGATGGATGGATCGTGGAATTTCCTAAGAACCTGGAACTTTCTAAAATTTCAGGAAACCTAAATTTCTATCGCCCTTCTAATGCTAAACTTGATTTTAATATTCCTTTAGAATTAACATCACATCAAATTTTTATTGCAGATAAAAACCTTGTAGAGGGGCGTTGGAATATCAATATTCACTGGGAATATGAAGAAACGCCCTATTTATATAAAAACGAAATTGTTTACTAAATGTGGATTTCGGCATTAATATTTGGTCTTTTAGGAAGTTTCCACTGTGTGGGAATGTGCGGTCCTATTGCATTTTTACTGCCGGTAGATCATAAAAACAACTTAAAAAAACTTGGCCAAATTTCCCTTTATCATTTTGGAAGGATAAGTTCCTACGCCCTTATTGGTATTCTATTTGGCTTGCTCGGCAAAAGTTTCAGATTGTTTGGGCTTCAACAGCAACTTTCAATTTTAGTGGGAGTTTTAATGATTTTAGTAATTCTTATTCCGTATAAAAAATTCAGTAAATACAATGGTTCAAAATTTATCTTCAAAATTGTTTCAAAAGTAAAAAGCAACCTGGGTAAACAGCTAAAACAAAAATCTCCCGACACTTTTTATACCATCGGATTTTTAAATGGATTTCTCCCCTGCGGACTGGTTTATATGGCAGTTTTTGGAGCTATCGCTTCGGGAACGGCTTTAGAAGGCAGTTTATATATGGCGCTTTTTGGCCTTGGCACGGTGCCTTTAATGACTGCCGCAATCTACCTGGGAAACTTTATTAACCTTAACCTGAGATCAAAAATTAGAAAAGCAGTTCCTGTTTTTGTGGTAATAATGGGATTGCTATTTATACTTAGAGGAATGGGACTCGGAATTCCATACCTCTCCCCTATGGAAATAACTCCGGAAATCACTGCAGCGCAAAGCTGCCATTAAACCTAAAACATTTGTTATGAATTTATTTGACACTATTGCATTAGTAAATTGGGAACTGGGCACTTTTCTAATCGCGATGTTTTTTGTTGTCTGTGCCGGCCTGGTGCTTATTGTTCTAAATATGATAGGCAGCGGAAATGACAAAGAATAGAGATTAAATTTTCAAAAAAAAAAGAACCTTATAAACATAAAAAAGTCCGTCTGGGAATTTCCAGACGGACTTTTTTGTATTCTACTTTCAAACTAAACTGTCATAGAAAATAATTGGGTGTTTGGTTTTTGTGCCTGCATTCTTAAATCAAAAGCCATACAAATATTACGAACAAATGGTCTTCCCTTTTCGGGAATGGTTAAGCCTTTTTCAGAAAAACTAACGAGTCCATCAGCTTCCATTTCTCTTAATTTAATAAGTACTTCGGGTAATTCTTCAAAATAATCTTCGGGTGCGGTCCAACTCGTTTCCAGGCGACACATTAAGTTAAGAATGTGTTTTCTTATCACAAGATCTTCTTCATTTAAAATATGCCCCCGGAAAACCGGAATTATTCCCTCGGCAATAAGTTCCTGGTAAGTCTCAACCGATTTTTCATTTTGGGCAAAACCGTACCAGCTATCACTAATTGCTGAAACTCCCAGGCCAATCATAGACGCACCAGAAGAGGTGGTATACCCCATAAAATTACGGTGTAATGTTTTATCTTCTACCGCTTTATAAAGAGAATCGGTTTTAAGAGCAAAATGATCCATTCCTATTTCAATATATCCTGCTTCTTCCAGCATTTTTTTTCCCGTTTCATACATTTCACGTTTTTCATCGGCTCCGGGAAGGTCAGAGTCTTTGAAGCCGCGTTGCCCGTTTCCTTTTATCCACGGTACGTGCGCATAGCTGTAAAACGCAATACGATCTGGCATTAACTGCTTCGTTTTTTCAATAGTATCAATTATATCTTCTTTGGTTTGAAATGGTAAACCAAAAATAATATCATGTCCTACCGATGTAAACCCGGTTTCCCTGGCCTGTTCGGTGGCATTTTTTACGTTCTTAAAAGGTTGAATCCTATGAATTGCTTTTTGTACTTTTTCACTATAATCCTGCACGCCGTAACTTACTCTTCTAAAACCAAGATCGGCTAAAACCTTTAAATGTTCTTTGGTAGTATTATTTGGATGTCCTTCAAAACTTAATTCTGTGTTACAATCTCTTTCGGCTTTACGAAAAAGCATATTCAGTAAAAATTTAAGGTTCTCTGGAGCAAAGAAGGTTGGCGTACCCCCACCAAGATGCACTTCTCTAATAATTGGTTTTTCGCCCAGCAATTCTAAATAAAGATCCCATTCCCGTAACACGCTTTCTATATATGGCGTTTCTACCGAGTGCTTTTTTGTAATTCGCTTGTTACAGCCACAAAAAGTACAAAGGTTTTCACAAAACGGTAAATGTATGTAAAGGCTAATTTCTCTATTTTCCTGAAAGCTGCGTTTTAAACTGTGCTCCCAGGCACTTGCCGAAAAAGTATTGTCGTCCCAATATGGTACTGTTGGGTAGCTGGTATATCGTGGTCCCGGAACATTGTATTTACTAATAAGATTAGAAGACATAAAGCAATAGTTTTTTACAAAATTAAAATACGTGTGCTTTATTAGATATGAGTAAGATCAGGTTCTGTAGAAAAATTTGAACTAATATGGTTTTTTCTCCTTATAATTTAAAAAAACAGAATCTCTAATTTTGAGAATTAATATTTACGATTTTTATAATTTAACTTGTTAATTTTTCTTAAATTTAATTAAATAAGCAAAGGTGAAGCTGGTGATTTTTAATATTCGTCTTATAACAGTTAACCGCGATAAAATCTTATACGCTTCACGGTTTAATTAAAAAACTATTCTATGTCCCGAAAAATAAAGAAGGAAATTCGAATTAACGAAAATGGAGGTAAAGTATTTAATGCGCTAATAACTCCCAATTTAATTAAAGAATGGTGAGGTGCTTCTCAAGCCATTGTAGTACCAGATGAAGATGGCGTTTTTGCCTTAAGCTGGGGAGAAAATCCTGATAAAGCTGATTACATTGCGGCGGCAAAAATTTCAGAATTTAAACCCCACGTAAAACTTACCTTAAGCGATTATACCTATTTAGCCGATAATGAATATTTACCTTTTAAGGCAAAATTTAAAGTGAAATTCAGAATTCACTGTGAAACTAAATATTGTGTCCTAAAATTAGAACACTCAGGTTTTCCCAAAAAATCTGAAGCAGATCAATTTTACTCTGATTGTGAATCTGGTTGGGAAGAAAACCTTGAATCGCTAAAAAATCTTGTAGAACAGGAAAATGTGCCGGTTTATAGCTAAAATGTGCTTCATTTAAAGGAAGAGTAGAAAAATTAAATTTCTTTTTCTACCTTCAAAGTTTGAAACCAACTTTAAAAAATGAATTCGGCACCAAAAAACTTGCTTTATCCGCTTGTTGCCTTAATACTAGGCGCTTATTTTCTTTTCACAGGCCTGGTTGATGCTAAAGGCTTTCTAGCTCCCTTAGTAACCGCAATAATTCTCGCGCTGTTACTTATTCCATTGGCTAATCTTATGGAAGAAAAGCTAAACCGTCTTTTTTCATCACTTATAAGTACCGTTTTATTATTGCTATTTTCTTTTGGGGTTTTTATTTTACTTTCTTTTCGAATTAAAAATTTTGTAGACGACTGGGATAAAATTAAGGAGACCATGACGCCCAAAATTGAACAGCTACAAAATTATGCTTACGAGCATACCGCGTTAAGCAGTGAAGATTTAGAAGAATACAAGAAAGAAAATGATATAAAAAGTATGCTCACTTCTGGCGGAAATTCAGGACAAAAGGCCTTTAACTTTCTTAATTCTGTAACCAGCTTTTTTAGTAATTATTTACTCACTTTTATTTATATTTTTTTCCTGCTAAATTATAGAAGACGCTTCAAAATATTTATTCTAAAATTATTCTCCAATCAACGTAAAGAGGAAGTAAAGCAAATTATTGATGAAACTGCCCGGGTGGCGCAATTTTATTTAAGAGGAAAATTAATCTTAATTATAATCCTTTCTATTCTCTACAGTATAGGCCTGGGAATTTCGGGCGTGAATAATTATATTTTAATTGCAGTAATCGCTTCTTTTCTCACCCTTATTCCGTTTATAGGAAATATTATTGGGATGGGACTTGCCTTAATATTTGGTTACCTAACCCAGGGCGAAACCAGCATTTTAATTGGCGTAATTCTTACTTTTACAATAGTACAATTTATTGAAAGTTATGTTTTAGAACCATTTATTGTAGGTGACAAAGTTGATATTCATCCTTTTTTCGTAATCCTTGCCATAATTTTAGGAAATATGACTTGGGGCGTAATGGGAATGATATTGGCAATTCCGGTTTTAGGAATTTTAAATGTAATCTTTAATCACGTGCCATCTTTAAAACCTTTTGGATACCTGCTAAGCACAGATGAAGATAAAGATTAATTTATTTTTCTAAACTACTTAGTTCTAAATAAGAAGAATGCAAAATCGCGCCGAAAAGCAATTTCAGGGATTTTTAAAAACACCTCCCCTTTGGAGAAACTCATTTCAACAAATAGATCAGTTTAAACTTCCTGAAATTGACCAGCCATTAAAGCAGCCCATAACCAAAGATTTACCTTCGCTTTCATCAAATTTTGTAATGGGAAAGCGGGTAGAACGATTTTTTAAATGGATAATTAACCAAAATCCAAATTATAATTTGCTGGCTGAAAATATGCAAATTAGTCGCAATAAAATTACCCTTGGCGAACTAGATTTTCTTGTTGAAGACTTAATAAATAGGCAGGTAAGTCATATTGAAATGGTTTATAAATTCTATGTTTACGATCCTTCTTTTTCAACAGAAATGCAACGCTGGATAGGCCCCAACCGCCGGGATACTTTATTGCAAAAAACCGGGAAATTAATAGAAAAACAGTTCCCCCTACTTTACAAACCCGAAACCGAAGAAGTATTGAATTCTTTAGGTGTGAAACCAAAAGAAATATTACAGCAAACCTGTTTTAAAGCTAATTTATTTGTGCCGAAGCATCTTGAGGAAAAACAATTCCCGGTAATAAATAATGAATGTATTGCGGGAATATGGCTTCATTTTAAAGATTTTCTTTCAGCTGAATATCATACGTTACAATTTTACGCTCCAAAAAAGCAAGACTGGCTAATTTTACCACAACACGGCGAAAACTGGGTTAATCATTCAGAAATAATTGCTCAAATTGAAAATTCATTCCAAAGGAAAAAAGCGCCATTAATTTGGGTAAAAAAACCGGGAAATAAATTTGAACGGCTATTTGTTGTTTGGTGGTAGATTAGACGATTTTTGGAGAAACACTGGTTTAAATCCAGAGAATAATATTATTCCCATTAAATTTGCAGGCTGAACCACACCGCACAATGGATCAAAGCACCAATGAAGCAATAAAGGCCTCCTGGCTTAGCATTATAGGAAATGCTTTATTGGCTATTGCAAAATTTATCACCGGGGTTTTTGGAAATTCTTACGCCTTAATCGCTGATGCCATTGAATCTACCACCGATGTTTTTTCGTCATTTTTAGTATTATTAGGACTTAAATATTCGAGTCGCCCGCCAGATAAAAATCATCCTTACGGCCACGGAAAGGCAGAACCTTTAATGACATTTGCCGTAGTAGGGTTTTTGGTAGTTTCAGCCACAGTTATCGCTTACGAAAGTATAGAACATATTAGAACCCCGCACAAAGTTCCCGAACCTTATACCCTTATTGTTCTTGCAGTAATTATAATTATTAAAGAATATTTTTACAGAAAAGTTTCTAAAAAAGGCAATGAAACAAACAGCACCTCATTAAAAGCTGATGCCTGGCACCATCGTAGCGATGCCATTACTTCATTAATGGCATTTATAGGAATTTCTATCGCACTTTTTATGGGAAAAGGTTACGAAACGGCAGATGACTGGGCTGCGCTTTTTGCTTCCGGATTTATTTTATACAATGCCTATCTTATTTTACGCCCAGCACTTGGCGAAGTAATGGACGAGCATATGTATGATGATATGATTGGTGAGATTAGAGAAATATCTAGTGGCGTTCCAGGAGTTTTAGATACCGAAAAATGCTATGTTAGAAAAACCGGAATGACCTACCACGTAGATCTCCATATAACCGTAAATGCTGAAATTAGTGTAAAAAAAGGTCACGATATTGCTCACAATGTAAAAAATGAACTCCTGGCCCACTTCCCCGAAATTTTTGACGTGCTTATTCACGTTGAACCCGATGATTTCTATTAAATCTAAACTTTGACATCTTCTTAAGATTAGCGTTAAAGCCCTGCTAAACCCCATTGAAATAAAGCGAAATCAACTTATCTTGAATAAATAGTTAACCAAAAAATTAGTAAGATGAGTTTGATAAATGAAAAAGACTTGCAAAAATTAAGCAATCAAGAAAATAAAACCTGTATTTCTATTTTTATTCCTACTCAAAGAGGAGGAAAAGAAGTGCTGGAAGAAAAAAATAAAACCCACCTAAAATCTCTTTGGAAAGAAGTTGGTAATGAACTTAAGAAGAAAGATATTTCTGAAGAGAAAATTCAGGAAATTGGTAAACCTATAGAAGAACTTCTTAATGATAAATCTTTTTGGCGCCATCAAAGCGACGGACTCGCAATTTTTGCTGCTGAAGGATTTTTTGAAAAGTACACCCTGCCGGTAAACTTTGAAACGCATACTTATATTTCAAATGAGTTTTATATAAAACCATTGGTCCCCATGTTTTCTGAAGATACCCGTTTCTATTTGTTGGCACTTCAATTAGAAGATGTGGTTTTATATGAAGCTACCAAATACAGCATAGGCCAGGTAGATGTAGACGATTTAACACCTTCCCGCTTGGAAGAACGCGTAGGTTTTGATTATAAACAAAAACATTTAGATTTTAGAAGCCAGGGCGCCGGTGGAGAAAAAACCATTTTTCATGGGCACGGCAGTGGTAGCGAAGAAGAACGAAAAGAAGAAATTCTAAAGTATTTTAGAGCTATAGATAAAGGTCTGGATACTATTCTACACAACGAAAATGTTCCACTGGTAGTATCTACTCAAGATTATCTTTTCCCTATTTATAAGGATGTAAACACTTATAAACATTTGTTTGATAAAGTGGTTCCCGGTAACCCATCTGATACCGATATGTTTGGATTACATGAAAAAGCGTTGCAAACTGTAGAACCATATCTTGAAAAAACAAAAAGGGATAAAATGAAGAAATTTGAAGAACTGAATAATACCGAAAGTACCGGCACATCAGTAACCGATATTCTCCCGGCAATACAACAAGGAAAAGTAGATACTTTATTCCTGGAAAATAGAAATGAAATCTGGGGCACTTACAATAATGATAATATGAATGTGAGTATAGATAATGAGCAAACGAGTAAGAACTATTCATTAATGAACTGGGCTGCCAAAGAAGTTTTAAGACAGGGAGGAAATGTTTTTCTAATTCCTGACGCCCAAATGCCAGATAAAAATTCAAAAATGAATGCACTTTATCGTTTTAACTAGTAATTACCTTTTTAAGGTTTTCTTTATTACCGAGTAAAACTATTAAGTTATCTAACAAGGAAAAGACGGCCTACAGCCGTCTTTTTTATGCAAAAAAAGTATCTTTACTCGATAATCGAGATTAAATGTTCCCAAGCTTAACTCAAAATTAAATTATATTTTCCAATAATAATGCTTCGTGAGCTTGCTCCGGAGTAGTTGACTTTAAATAATAGATTCTATGGAAACCAACCTAGCGGTACTAATTGATGGTGATAATATACCATCAGCATATATAAAAGAAATGATGGAAGAGATTGCCAAGTACGGTAATCCCACTATTAAAAGGATTTATGGTGACTGGACAAAACCCCATTTGGTAAAATGGAAAAATGTTTTGTTGGAAAACGCAATAAACCCTATTCAGCAATATGGTTACACCCAGGGGAAAAACGCGACAGATTCTGCAATGATCATAGACGCCATGGATATTTTATATTCAGATAAAGTAGATGGTTTTTGCCTGGTTTCCAGCGATAGTGATTTCACAAGATTAGCTACAAGACTGCGTGAAGCAGGAAAAAATGTAATTGGAATTGGAGAAAAGAAAACCCCGGAACCATTTATTGTAGCTTGCGACCGCTTTATTTATATTGAAATTTTAAAGAGTTCTGATAAGGATAATGAGCAAGAAAGCGAAAAAGGTGGAAAAACTTCCAAAAAGAAAAACGTAGATAAAATTACTCCAAAAGTGGTAAGGCTTATTTCTCAAACAATTTCAGATGTTGCCGATGAAGACGGTTGGGCATTTCTGGGCGATGTAGGAAGCTTGCTTCAAAAGAAACAACCTAATTTTGATTCGCGTAACTATGGCTTTCAGAAACTTACCCCAATGATTCATTCTATAGATAAATTTGAAATTGAATCCCGTACCAATCAAAGCAGTAAATTCAAATTAATTTACGTGAGGAACAAAGATTAAATATTCGTTATATTCCTCTTAAAATCAATATATTCCGTTTTTGATTATATAATTTAGGACAAATTAAAAACCTTAAATTATGAATATCACTTTAGCACAAGCACAAAAAGTAATTGCTGCCGCCGAAAAGAAATCGAAAGAATTAGATGTGAAAATGGATATTGCGGTAGTAGACTCTGGCGCAAACTTAACTGCATTCGCCAGGATGGACGGCGCCTGGCTAGGCTCGGTAGATATTGCCATTAAAAAGGCTAAGACTGCCAGGTTTTTTGATATGAATACTGGAGAAATTGGAAAATTGTCACAACCCGGCGAATCACTTTTCAATATTGAGCATTCCAACAACGGACTTATCACGTTTCCTGGTGGCGTGCCTTTAAAAAATAAAAGCGGTGAAATTATTGGAGCTGTAGGAGTTTCTGGAAGTTCTGTAGAAAACGATCACGCAGTTGCAAATTATGCTGCGGAAAGCATTTAGAGTATTAAAATGAAAACTAATATGTAATGGAAGTCCTATTTTCGGCTTCCATTATATCTTACTTATATATTTGTTTAGAGAATTTAAAATTGAGCTAACCGGCAAAGATTGATGTTATTACTACAGCTAAATACTGGTTTCATTAAACAACAAAACTATATGAAAAAATCATTGATTTTAATTCCCTTATTCTTCATATTTATTACGCTTTCTACAAAAGCTCAGGAACTTAATTCTAAAATCACTATCGATCATATCGCAGTTTATGTAGTTGATCTTGAAAAAAGCACCAATTTCTATGAAAACATCATTGGGTTAGAAAAAATACCCGAACCTTTTAAGGATGGCAAACATACCTGGTTTACTTTAGGGTCAAATGTTCAACTGCATTTAATTAAAGGTGCCTCTACAACTATTGAACCCGATAAAAACAGCCATCTTTCGCTGTCTGTTCCATCTGTTCCTGATTTTATTAAGGTTTTAGAAAAAAATAAAATACCTTATGAAAACTGGCTAGGAGAAAAACAAACGGTTACCAATCGCGTTGACGCAGTAAAACAAATTTATATCACCGACCCAGATGGAAACTGGTTAGAAATAAATGATGCAAAGAAATAATGCTGCATTTAGCAAACTAACAACAGTTCATTCAAATATACCTGGTTAAGTTTCTTTAATGTCTCTTTTCCAGAACTTCAACGATATCTTTTAAAGAATATCCCTTTGCTTTTAACAGAATCAAGTAATGAAAAAGTAAATCGGCGCTTTCATTTAGGAACAACTCTTCGTTATCATCTTTGGCTTCAATAACCGTTTCTACAGCCTCCTCACCTACTTTTTGAGCTATTTTATTCATACCCGCATCAAAAAGCGAAACCACATACGAGTTTTTATCTTCTCGTAACTCAGGCTCCACCTCGCTCATTCTTTTTCGTTTGGCGATAATTCCCTCCAGTTGAGAAAGAAAACCGAAATTAGGCTCATTATCCTCTGCCCAGCAAGTATCAGTTCCTTTATGGCAGGTTGGACCTTCGGGATTAACTGAAATTAGCAAGGTATCATTATCACAATCATTTTTAATATTGACTAAATGAAGGTAATTGCCGCTTTCTTCGCCTTTGGTCCACAAACGGTTTTTGGTCCTACTGAAAAAAGTGACTTTCTTGGTTTCATTAGTTTTCAAAAATGCCTCCTCGTTCATATATCCCAGCATCAACACATTTTTAGTTGATGCATCCTGAATTATCGCAGGAACAAGTCCGTCGTTATTTTTATTAAAATCTATATTCATCTTTATTTTTTTATACGTCATCCTGAATTTATTTCAGGATGTATATTTGTATTAATTGAAACTGTTTTATAAGCTTTGAAAACCCTTATGCTAACCTAAAGCTTCAGGATTATTTCAAACTAGTTAGAAGCTGAAACAAGTTCAGCTTGACGAAATATAACACCAACCAAGCTTGTTTCTCTATTCTATCTTCTCTTCTCTTTTTTCTGGCTATTATTTAAAGCCGAACTTCCACTCCATTTCTACGAAGTTCTTCTTTTAAATCTTTAATCTCAATTTCTTTAAAGTGAAAAACACTGGCCGCAAGTGCTGCATCAGCTTTTCCTTCAATAAAAGTATCACAAAAATGCTGCATATTTCCGGCACCACCTGAGGCGATTATTGGAATATTTAATTCTGACGATAAAACTGCCAGGGCTTCATTAGCAAAGCCTTCTTTAGTTCCATCATTATTCATAGAAGTAAATAAGATCTCACCGGCACCACGCTCTTCAACTTCTTTCGCCCATTGAAATAAATTGATATCAGTAGGCACTTTTCCCCCTACCAGGTGCACCAACCATTCGCTGTTTACCTGCTTGGCATCTATCGCCACCGTTATACACTGACTTCCAAATTTAGCAGCGAGCTCGTTAATTAGACCAGGATTTTTCACCGCCGAAGAATTTATAGAAACTTTATCGGCGCCATTTTTTAGCAAAATATCCACATCTTCCACTGATGAAATTCCACCGCCAACGGTAAAAGGAATATTTACTTTTTCGGCAACCCGTTTAACCAAATTGGCCAGGGTTTTTCGCTTCTCTTCAGTAGCCGAGATATCCAGAAAAACCAATTCATCTGCACCAGACTTAGCATAGATCTCAGCCAATTCTACAGGATCACCGGCATCGCGTAAATCTATAAAATTTACGCCTTTAACGGTTCTTCCGTCTTTAATATCCAGGCAGGGTATAATACGTTTTGTGAGCATTTTAAAGGTTTTGTATTAATTAAATACTTTTTAATTCCCCCTTTGGCTGCTAGGGGGCTATAATAAATCTCTCTAATTCTTTCATTTGGATACGGCCTTCATAAATCGCTTTTCCTATTATAGTGCCTTCGCAGCCAAGTTCAGCCAGTTTCGGTAACTCGCTAAAAGTAGAGATTCCGCCCGAAGCTATAAGTTTTAGTTTTTTATCTTCTGATGAAGTCTCTTCCAGAATTCTGCGGTAAAGTTCAAAGGAAGGACCTTCCAGCATCCCATCTTTAGAGATATCGGTGCAAATTACATAGTTTATCCCCTCCTCCTGGTACTCCTGAATAAAAGGGATCAGTTCTTTATTAGATTCTTCCTGCCAGCCGCTAACCGCAATTTTTTCATTATTAGCATCAGCTCCCAAAATTATTTTTTCCGAACCAAATTTCTGAATCCAGGATTTAAAAATATCAGGATCTTTGACCGCGATACTCCCTCCGGTAATTTGATGAGCTCCACATTCAAAGGCAATTTGCAAATCTTTATCGGTTTTTAATCCACCCCCAAAATCAACTTTTAAGTTGGTTTTTGAAGCGATCTCTTCCAGGATTTTATGGTTTACGATGTTTTTTGATTTTGCACCATCTAAATCTACCAAATGTAAGTACTGAATTCCGTGCGCCTCAAAATTTTTGGCTACTTCTAGCGGATTTTCATTATAAATTTTCTTGGTATTATAATCACCTTTAGAAAGACGAACACATTTACCTTCAATTATATCTATAGCGGGAATTATTCTCATTTTTGTTTTTACTTATTGTTTTGCCACGAATTCACTAATAATTTATTTTATTATCAATTTTGCTTTTCTAGGTCATTACGAGCGACAAAGGAGGGTGGTAATCTTTTGATAGAAGTTTTCTAATTAAAAAGATTGCTTCAGTCGTGCCCCATCGCAAGGACATATTCTTTAAATCTACTTTACCGTGTTGGATTGGGTGACTTTCAAAAAATTCTCCAGAATTTTCTCCCCTGCATCGCTGCTCTTTTCCGGGTGAAATTGTACACCATAAAAATTATCTTTCAGAATAGCTGACGTGTATTCTACTCCATACTGTGTTGAAGCTATGGTTTCAGCGCATTCCTTTACATAAAAACTATGTACCAAATACACGAATTCTCCTTCTGAAATTCCATCAAACAACTCTGACCTTAAATCATAAATTTTATTCCACCCAATTTGCGGAACTTTTAGTTTATTATTGAATTTCACAACATCAGCATGAAAAATTCCAAGTCCGTTTGTATCTCCTTCCTCGCAATAAGTACACATTAACTGCATTCCCAAACAAATTCCTAAAACCGGCTGTTTTAAAGTAGGAATTACTTTATCTAAACCGGTAGACTTTAGCATTTTCATTGCGCTGCTGGCCTCGCCCACTCCAGGGAAAATTACTTTATCTGCTGACTTTATTTCTTCGACATTACTGCTTAAAATCGCCTCATACCCAAGTCTCTTTATCGCAAATTTGATACTTTGAATATTACCTGCTCCGTAATCTATTATTACAATCTTCAAGCCCCCTCCGGCTCCCCCTAAGGGGGAGGGCTTTTTATTTATTTCATTCTCAATTTTCAAAATCTAAACATTTTTTAGTTCACGTTATTCCCCCTTCGGGGGCTAGGGGGCTTTTAAAGCATTCCTTTAGTCGATGGAAGTATCATTTTTTCAGCATCGCGTTTTACCGCTACTTTAATTGCTTTGGCAAAAGCTTTAAATATCGCTTCAATTTTATGATGCTCATTTTGTCCTTCAGCTTTTACATTGAGATTGGCCTTAGCACCATCGGTAAATGATTTAAAGAAATGATAGAACATCTCTGTAGGCATTTTTCCTACCATTTCTCGTTTAAATTCGGTTTCCCAAACTATCCAATTTCTACCACCAAAATCTATGGCCACCTGTGCCAGGCAATCGTCCATAGGCAGGCAAAAACCGTATCGTTCTATTCCAAGTTTATTACCCAAAGCTTTGCTGAAAACCTCTCCAAGCGCAATTGCCGTATCTTCTATGGTATGGTGCTCATCAACTTCCAGATCTCCTTTAACATTCACGGTAAGATCCATTTGGCCGTGACGTGCAATCTGATCTAGCATATGGTCAAAAAATGCAATTCCTGTACTAATATCAGATTTTCCGGTACCATCTAAATTTAGTTGAATAAAGATATCGGTTTCATTGGTTTTCCTTGAAATTTCAGCGGTTCTATCATCTAGCTTTAGGAATTCATAAATCTCTTTCCAACTATCGGTTTTTAAAGCAATAGTTTCTTTAACTTTTTCCTGATCATTTTTAACTTCATCAGTTGCAAGATCTTCGTGAGTATCTATAAAAATGCCTTTTCCTCCAAAATTATAAGCAAATTCAATATCTGTAAGTCGGTCTCCGACCATAAAAGAATTTTTCAGATCGTAGTTTACTTCGTTATTTAGATATTTCTCTTCTAAAAGTCCGGTATTGGGTTTTCGGGTAGGAGAATTATCTTTTGCAAAAGTACGATCCATTAGCACTTCCTTGAATTCCACTCCTTCATTTTTAAAGGTTTGAAGAATAAAGTTTTGAATAGGCCAAAAGTCTTTTTCAGGATAGGCTTCTGTTCCCAGACCATCCTGATTGGTTACCATTACCAACTCAAAATCCAGTTCTTTGGCAATTTTCTTTAAATAATATAAAGCTTCCGGATAAAATTCCAGCTTTTCAATACTGTCAACCTGGAAATCTTCCGGCTCGTGAATTAAAGTCCCGTCACGATCTATAAATAATACTTTTTTCATAATCTATTTTTTCTACGATGGTCTAACCACCACGTCAAGCTGAACTTGTTTCAGCTTATAACATGTTTTTTATGCTAACAACTTAGATCCTGAAACAAGTTCAGGATGACGCTTACATTTAATCTATATCTTTCAATGCCTTCAGTAATTTCTCATTCTCCTCTCCAGTTCCAACCGTAAACCGTAAGGTATTTTCACAAAGCGGTTGTGTAGTTCGGTTTCTAATTACTATACCTTTTTCTATTAGTTGATCATATCTTTTATTTGCATTATCTACTTTCACCAATATAAAATTAGCGTCTGAAGCATATATTTTTTCAATAAAATTCACTTCAACTAATGCTTCACTTAAAAGAGCTCTTTCCTTCAGTAAATCAGATATTTCCGAATCCACTTTTTCCTTATTCAGTACGCGATCTAAAGCTCTTAGCTGAGTTAATTCGTTTACATTATAGGGAGGTTTTATTTTATTTAAAATCTCAATAATTTCTACGGAAGCATAACAAATTCCAAGTCTAATTCCTGCCATTCCAAATGCTTTTGAAAGCGTTTGGGTGATCACCAAATTTGGATATTGTTCCAGTTTATTTAGCCAGCTTTCTTCAGTTGAAAAATCAATATAGGCTTCATCGATAATTACTAATCCCTTAAAATTTTCAAGAATATGGCTGATTTTTTCTTCTGAAAATGAGTTTCCGGTAGGATTATTCGGCGAACATAAAAAGATCATTTTTGTGTTTTGGTCTACCGAATTCAGAATTTCTTCAATATTTGGTTCAAAATCTGAATTCAGCAAAACTTCCCTATTCTCAATATTATTGATATTGGCCAACACCTTATACATTCCATAAGTTGGTGGTAAAGTAATCACATTATCCTCGCCAGGCTCACAAAACGCCCTAAATAATAGATCCAGCACTTCATCGCTCCCATTTCCCAATAAAATATGCTCGGTCGAAACATTTTTGATTTTTGCCAATTCCGCCTTTAGGTTGCGTTGTTGCGGATCTGGATAACGGTTAACATCGGTTTGAAACGGATTTTCATTAGCATCCAGAAAAACCATTTCTGAGCCCGTAGACTGATATTCATCCCTGGCGGAAGAATAAGGTTTTAAACCGGCCACATTTGGCCTTACCAGGTTATTTATATTGAATTCTTTCATTCTATTTAAATGGTCTTAAATCGTCATTCTGTCCCGACTCTTCGGGATTATTTCAGAATCTGAAAATCTACTTAAGTTAGACCCTGAAACGAGTTCAGGGTGACGTTATTTTTAAAATTATTTCAATTCCTTTAATCGCAATGTCACCGCATTTTTGTGCGCCTCCAAACCTTCGGCTTCAGCCATTAATTCTATGGCTGGTCCAATACCACGAATACCATCTTCTGATATTTTTTGAAAAGTCATACTCTTCATAAAACTATCAAGGTTTACACCGCTGTATTGCTTGGCGTAGCCATTAGTTGGCAAAGTATGGTTTGTTCCTGAAGCATAATCGCCAGCACTTTCCGGGGTATAGTTCCCTATAAAAACCGAACCTGCATTCTGAATTCCTTCAGTAAAAAAGGCCTCATCATCAGCACAAATAATAAAATGCTCTGGCCCATATTCGTCAATTAACTCCAGCGCGTCTTCTTTCTTTTCAACATAAATTAGTCTCGAATGAGCTATTGCCTTTTCAGCAATACTTTTCCTGGGTAAAACTTCTAACTGACTTTCTACCTCTTTCTCTACTGCTTCAATTAGGTTTTTGGAAGTAGAAACAAGAATTACCTGGCTATCTGCACCGTGTTCTGCCTGACTTAAAAGATCTGAAGCAACAAAAGCAGCATTGGAAGAATCATCGGCGAAAACTAATAATTCTGATGGCCCGGCAGGCATATCTATCGCTACATTATGGCGGGTTGCCAGTTGTTTAGCCACGGTAACAAATTGATTTCCGGGACCAAAGATCTTGTAAACTTTAGGAATACTTTCTGTCCCAAAGGTCATAGCCGCAATCGCCTGGATTCCCCCAACTTTATATATTTTGGTAACGCCACACAGTTCGGCGGTGTATAAAATGGCTGGATGCACATTTCCGTTCTTATCTGGCGGAGTACAAAGCACAATTTCCTTACAACCAGCAATATTTGCGGGTGCGGCTAACATTAAAATAGTAGAAAATAAAGGAGCGCTGCCGCCGGGAATATACAACCCAACTTTTTGAATCGCCCTCTTTTCCTGCCAGCATTTTACGCCGTTGGTAGTTTCAATTTCAATTCTATCGGTTTTCTGGGCGGTGTGAAATTTTTCAATATTACTTTTCGCCAGTTTTATGGCTCCTTTCAATTCTTCGGAAACCTCATTTGCAGCGGTGTTTACTTCTTTTTCTGTAACCTGAGTATTTGCGAGGTTTATGCCATCAAAAAGTTCGGTATATTTCGAAACCGCGGCGTCCCCTTTGGTTTTAACTTCAGCAAAAACCTGATTTACCGTTTCTTCAATATCTTCTACGGTTTGGGTGGGTCTTTTTAAAATTTCAGGCCATTCGGCTTTAGTAGGATTAAAAAACTTTTTCATTTTAAAGTACCATTTTTTCGATTGGCGCTACTAAAATACCTTCGGCACCATTTTGTTTTAATTCATCTATAACTTCCCAGAAACGCTCTTCATTAATTACGGTATGTATAGAACTCCAACCTTCTTCAGCAAGTGGTAAAACAGTTGGGCTGCGCATTCCAGGTAGTAATTTGATTATGTTCTCTAAATTCTCATTTGGAGCATTTAAAAGAATATATTTAGAAGTACGCGCATTTAAAACCGATTTCAACCTGAATTGTAATTTCTCTAAAATCTGTTGACGAACTTCCGAAATTTTAGGTGAAATAGCGAGCACAGCTTCACTCTTCAGCATTACTTCTACTTCTTTTAGTCCGTTTTTGAAAAGCGTGCTTCCACTGGAAACAATATCACAAATACCATCTGCAAGCCCAATATTTGGAGCTATTTCTACAGAGCCATTAATAATATGCAATTCGGCTGTAATTCCTTTCTTTTCCAGAAATTCATTTACAGTATTTGGATAAGAAGTGGCTATCTTTTTTCCATCCAAGTCATTAATGCCATTATATTTCATCGATTTTGGTACAGCAAGAGAAACACGACATTTTGAAAAGCCAAGTTTTTCACCCTGGATAATATCTTTACCCTTTTCAATTAAAACATTCTCCCCAATAATTGCTGCATCTACAACACCATCTCTTAAATATTGAGGAATATCACCGTTTCTAAGATACATTACTTCCAAAGGAAAGTTACGAGACGAAGCTTTGAGTTGTTCCTTTCCATTATCTATAGAAATGCCCGCATCCTTTAATATTTTAAGGGAATCTTCGTTTAATCTCCCTGATTTTTGAATAGCTATTCTTAATTTTTCTTGGCTCATTTTTTTAATTTTTCTTTTTAATTTTTGGTTGGTGGCTATAAAATAAAAAACCCGTTTGAATAGCTCAAACGGGTTTTAAATATGCTGAAATCACAACACACCAAATTTACCTCGCCTGAGCGCAGTAGTAAATATGATGGTGATGTAATTGAAAATTCTTCATTGTGATTACAAATCTAAATATAAATTTTAAACTGCAAAACAGCTTTCTTGTTTTTTATGAATTGTTTTACTCGATAATCTAGATTTAAATGCTTCGAAGCCTGTTAGATCTAAATTACTCCTCTTAATATTTCGGAATCTTACTTGAAATAATTTTCTAAAAATCTGTTGAAGTTTGCATTAGCAGTAAAATTCAATTGATTCTATATACTAATCATCTATAGCACTAAAAAGCATTTGCCGGAATTTCCAGCCGGTTTCATCACCGGTATTTCCCTGGGTTTGCTTCAACAAAATACCAATTATTTGCTCTTCGGGATCGGCGAAATACTGGGTATTAAAATAACCACCCCAATCAAAAGTACCGGCACTACCCTGCCCTCCTGCAATTTCTCCTTTTTTGCTAACTACGCCAAAGGCAATACCATAGTACTGATTTGGAAAATTAAATTTTTCTCCTGTTTGATTTCCCATTATAATATCTACCGTTTTCCGGCTTAATAAGCGAATACCATTGTATTCTCCTCCGTTTAGATACATTTGAAGGAATTTAGCATAATCCTCTGCGGTGCCGGATAGTCCGGCGCCTCCTGAAAAAAATGTTCCATCTTCTGTTAGCGGATAATTGGTATTATAAAATGTATTCGGAAAGTTTTCCCATTTTCCATCTTTTTTATGCTGTACAGCCACTAAGCGATCTTTTTTAGATGAAGGTTGATAGAACCTGGTATCATCCATTTGCAGAGGGTCGAAGATTCTCTCTTGTAAGAATTCATCAAAATCCTGTCCTGAAACTACTTCAATAAAATAACCCAGAACATCCAAACCTAAACTATAAGTGAATTTTTCACCGGGCTCGTGATGTAAAGGTAAAACGGCCAATTTTTTTACATTTTCTCCAATCTTAACTTCTTCTTCAGTGAACAATTCGGTAATTCCCGCCTTTGCGTAAATCTTTTTAATACGCTCGTCACTGTCTATCGCTCCATAACCAAGACCAGAAGTATGTGTTAGTAGGTGCCGAATAGTTATTTCATTTTCAGCTGGCGTAGAAGTAAAACTACTGTCAGCTTCATTAAAACTCTTTAGAATTTTGGGATCTTTAAATTCAGGGATATACTTTGAAACAGGATCGTCCAAACGGAACTTTCCTTCTTCCCAAAGCATCATTACCGCGGTAGCTGTAATAGCTTTTGTTTGAGAGGCTAATCTAAAAATCGCATCTTTTTCAAGTTCTTTTCCTGGAGCATTAGCTTCGCCATAAGCTTCGTAAAAAACAATTTTCTCATCCCTGGCTATTAAAGCAACCGCTCCCGGTATTTGGTTTTCTTCAATTGCCGATTGGAGCATTTCTTCAATCTTCTGAATTCTTTCTGAAGACATCCCTACTTCAGCAGGAGTAGCTGATTCCAGTTTTCCGGAATCAATAACGGAAGTCGTTTGTGCAGAAATAGCAAGGCTTCCTATAAAAATAGAAAGCCTTGCGATATTTAAGAAAATAGATCTCATCTTTAATAGTTTAATTTGAACCCCCTAAAATTAAAGGCATACCATCTTCACCTGAACCTATAATAACGGTTTTAGAGTTACCCGATTTCGCAAGTTCTAATGTTGCCTGAATTCCTTTTTCCTTTAGAATATTGGGTGTTAAAGAGGCGTTTAAGATTTCGTTAGCACGAGCTTTACCTTCAGCATCAATTCGTTGACGTTCGGCTTCTTGTTCAGCTTTGGTCAAGCGAAATTCATATTCTAAAGATTCCTGCTCCTGGCGTAATTTACGCTCAATCGCATCTTTAATATTTGGCGGAAGGGATACATCACGTACCAAAACCTCGTTTACCTGTACATATTGGTCCTGTAGCAAAATTTGAGTTTCTTCTAAGATCTCTTTCTGAATAGCTTCTCTCTTACTGGCATAAAGTTGCTCTGGGTTATATCTTCCTACAACAGATCTTGCAGCTGATCTTACTGCGGGTTGAAGTAAACGCCTAATATATTCTTCACCTTTTTCCCTGTGTAGGCTTCCCAGGTTTGCATAAGAAGGTTGAAACCAGGTAGAAGCATC
The DNA here is from genome assembly GCF_017579965.1 of Salegentibacter sp. BDJ18. NCBI lineage: Bacteria > Pseudomonadati > Bacteroidota > Flavobacteriia > Flavobacteriales > Flavobacteriaceae > Salegentibacter > Salegentibacter sp. BDJ18. The sequence continues at coordinate 34,498 of NZ_JAFLQX010000020.1, read as the reverse complement.
AATATCAATTTGAAGTCCGTTAGAACTTAGCACTTGCATTTGTTCTTCCAGCGACTGTTGTCTTACTTCATAAACAAAAACCCTGTTCCAGGGAGCTACCAGGTGAAAACCTTCATTTAACGGTGGCTCATCTGTAACTACACCGCCACCAAAAGTTTTATAAAGCACACCGGCTTCACCAGAACCTATGGTAACAGTAGATTTTGCAACAAATATTATTAAAAGTACGATTCCTATAATAATAGGAATTCCGAGTTTAGGTAATCTTTCCATCTATATAATTGTATTTAAATTAATCCTTTGTATTTTCTGAAAAACCATTCTGCGGTGAGTATCAAAACAAGCAGAAATAGAAGGTAATACCAGTCTACCAAAGGTACAATTTTTTGACGGCTTTTCTGAACAGGTTTGTATTTATCGTTGCTTAAAAGTGCATTGCTTATTTCCTGAAGTTCATCTTTGTAATAAACCCTGGTTCCAGAATTTTCTGCAAGCGCCTCCATCGCATTTTTATTAGCTGAAATAAACTGCTGCTCAATATTGTAGGCAATTACTTCAAAGCTACCTGAACGGGATATTTGAGATGTTGTTTCGGTAATAGTAAAATCATAATTTCCGGCAGGTAAATTGCCTAAAACTACTTCATAACCGTTGTTTCTTAGAACTAATTGAGACTCTAGATTCTCTACAGCATTTTCTGCGGAAATCACCAGGTTCGCGTTAGGATCAAACTGATAATTTTGATCGAAGAAATTAGCTGTTATTTTTACAGCTTCGTTTTCGTAATAAAATGAATTATAATCTACAGTTAATCGTTCTCGTTGTTGTGTTGAAGCAATATTCTGAACCAGCTTACCAATAAAATCATCAAATTTCTCGAAAGATTTATGTTCTAAAAAGGTATTAGAACGCCATCTCCAGAGATTTTCTCCAAAAATAAAGGCATTTTTATTTTGGCCTTTCCCGGCAATAGCAATTAAGGGCTGTGAAGTTTCTACATTTTCAATTTTCTGAAAATAAATGCTTTCAAAACTATTATTTTGAATACTGATATTTCCAAACTTATCTTCCAACGGAGGAAATTCTGAAAACCCGGTTTCTCCAAACTGAAATTGATTAAAATTAGAATTTTTTACAGCAAAAATTTCCTGTGACTGATTAGTAAAATCTTTTGCCACAAAACCCTGAATTCTATTAAGAAAATTCCAATCGGTTTGAGTTCCAGTAACCAGTAGGTAATTTTGATTATTCTCTTTTAAATCATCAAAAATAGTGGCAAAACCTGAAGTTGGCTGGTACAATATAACTAGCTGATAATTTTCTAAATTTGATAAATTATCCTGAAGATATTTTATATCAAGTTGTCGTTGTTTATTAGTTTCAATAGACTTTTTAAAAGTTCCTATATCGGGATGTGGCGCAGCACTTATTAAAAGAATTTTACTGCGTTCGTCAATAACTTCAACGGCAAACTTTTTAGAATTGTTTGCTTTGTTTTTTTCATTTTCTAACGGAATAATTTCGGCTTCATAAGAAAGAACACCAAGCCTTGAAGCCGGAAGCTCAGCTCGAATTACAGCCGAATTGTTATCTGAATTAAGAGAAATTTTTTCTGAAAAAATTATATTTTCCCCAGATTTAATTACGAATTCTGAATCTATTTGCTCTTCGCCCGAATAGGAAATGAGGGCTTCAACCGGAAAGCGATTATTTAAAAAAGCGTAGGTATTTACATTAAATTGAGTTAATTCTAAATCTGAATAACGTGTGGTATCACCTACTACTATGGGATAAATTTCCTGGTTATTTCCTGGTTTAAAGTAACGAAAATCCCTACCCGTGCTTTGATTGCCGTCAGAAATAAGTATTACGGCCGTAGCTTTTTTTCTATATAATTCTTTTAGTGATTCCAGCGCAGCGTTAATATTGGTTTGAGATGTTTTAAATTGTGGCTTGTTAGAATTTGATAATTCATTACCAAAATTATACTGAGTCAACTCAAAACGTTCCTGGAGTGCTTTATTCGACTTTAACTTTTCTAAAATTTTAGGTACTGTATCTTCCTGCTCTAGATGCGCGATAGATTCAGAATCATCTATAGCCAGAATTAAATTTGATTTTTCGAGTTCGTAAGTTGTAGAGGTAATTTTAAGGTTAATAAGTAGCAAAAGCAGTATAAAGACAGAAAGAAATCGTAGAGCAAAAAGAATGTAAATTTCCCTTCTTTTATTTTTATTCTTAAAGAGATACTGAAAAAAAGCAAACCCCAGCGCAGTAATTATGGCCAGGGTTATGAGTATGATGTTGCTTATATTCATTTATGGGAAATAGAGTTAAAAGTTAATGGTAAATCTTTTAACTAATAACTATTCACTTTTATCTAACTAGGTGTGCATTCCGCCGTCTACGTGAAGTACCTGGCCGGTGATATAAGAACTAAGGTCGCTGCCAAGAAAAACACAGGCGTTTGCAATATCTTCTGGAGCTCCACCTCGTTTTAACGGGATAGCCTGTCTCCATCCATCCACAACTTTTTCATCAAGCTTTTCTGTCATTTCGGTTTCTATGAATCCTGGAGCAATCACGTTGGTTCTAATATTCCTGGAACCAAGTTCCTGTGCCATTGATTTAGAAAAACCTATAATTCCGGCTTTTGAGGCTGCGTAATTTGCCTGGCCGGCGTTTCCGGTAACTCCAACTACCGAACTCATATTAATAATACTTCCTTTGCGTTGTTTCAGCATAGTGCGTTGTACCGCTTTAGTCATATTAAAGATAGATTTCAGGTTAACTTCAATCACCTTATCAAAATCTTCTTCGCTCATTCGCATTAACAAGTTGTCTTTGGTGATTCCGGCATTATTAACCACTATATCTATATCTCCAAAATCGGCAGCTACATCCTTTACCAATTGCTCTGCTTCCTTAAAACTTGCCGCATTAGACTGGTAAGCTTTAGCTTTTACTCCAAGTTTACTTAATTCATCGGCTAGTGCATTTGCAGATTCGGCCGAAGAATTATAGGTAAAAGCTACATTTGCACCGTGTTGTGCAAACACTTCTGCAATACCTTTCCCTATTCCGCGACTACCACCGGTTATTATAGCATTTTTTCCTTCTAATAATTTCATATTTATAAAAAGATTGGTGTTTATTTAATAGTTTCAAATATAGCAAAAGCTGAAGGCAAGAAATAAAAAATCCTCCTGTATTTAGCCATTATGCCAAATAAGGAGGATTTTAATATAGTTTTAAGCCAGAAATTATCCTTTCATAACTTCGGCTACTTTCTTTCCAATTTCAGCTGGAGAATCAACAACGTGAATTCCATTTTCCTTTAGAATAGCTTTTTTGGCTTGAGCGGTATCTTCGCTTCCACCTACAATTGCTCCTGCGTGCCCCATTGTACGTCCTGCTGGTGCAGTTTCTCCGGCGATAAAACCTACAACCGGTTTTCTGTTTCCATTTTCTTTAATCCACTTAGCCGCATCTGCTTCTAATTGACCTCCAATTTCACCAATCATTACGATGCATTCGGTTTCTTCGTCGTTCATCAATAATTCTACGGCTTCTTTAGTAGTGGTTCCAATAATTGGATCTCCACCAATACCAATAGCGGTAGTAATTCCAAGACCTTGTTTTACAACCTGATCTGCAGCTTCGTAAGTTAAAGTACCCGATTTAGATACAATTCCTACTTTTCCTTTTTTGAAAACAAAACCTGGCATAATCCCAACTTTTGCTTCTCCCGGAGTAATTACACCCGGACAGTTAGGACCTACCAAACGGCAATCTTTATCCTGAATATAATCGTAAGCCTTTACCATGTCGGCAACAGGAATACCTTCTGTAATTGTAATAATTACTTTAATACCCGCATCTGCAGCTTCCATAATTGCATCTGCAGCGAAAGCTGGTGGTACAAAGATTATTGAAACATCGGCATCTGTTTTTTCAACAGCCTCAGAAACTGTATTAAAAACCGGTTTATTAAGGTGTTTTTGACCTCCTTTACCGGGAGTTACACCTCCAACAACATTGGTTCCGTATTCTATCATTTGTTCAGCGTGAAAAGTACCTTCGCTACCGGTAAATCCCTGAACTATTATTTTTGAATTTTTATTGACTAAAACGCTCATAAATTTTTTGATTTTTGCGATTACAAAAGTAGGTTTTTAAATATAAAACCTAAAGTTTTTTGGTGGTTTATTGGGCTTGTACTCTTAAAATTGAATTAAAGTTTCAACTCAAAATCTTTAATTAATGCGAATCTTTAAAATTTAAGACCAGGGACTTTCATCTATCTCTTCTCCAAGTTGCGAGATTTGTACCCCTTTAAAAAGTTTATTGTCTTTTAATTCCCAAATGGCCATAAAATGCGCAAGCGGCATTTCTTCATCGGGATTTTCTATAGTTTTTACGTGATAAGTAAACTGAATAGCGATTTGATGATCTTCTTCTACTGTTTTTTCAACTTCAGCTTTAAGCGATTCGTAGTTTTTAGACATATCATTTCTAATGGAAAGAATCTCATCAAAATTCAGCTTTTTAAGTCCGGTAGTACCATACCAGGTGAGATTTACATTGGGATGTAAATAATTGTCTAATGTTCCTTTTTCGTCCTTAAATAAGGAAGTATAAAAATTCTCAACAATCTCTTTACTTTTTAAGCCCATAGTCTTTTACTTTAATTTTTCCAGCAATTTAGGTAATTGCCTTAAGAGCGCCAACTCTTTTAATTTTGCCCGGGATTCCATTGCCGGGTTTCCTGTATAAATTTTATTAGCCTTTGTAGATTTTGTGATTCCGGCCTGGCCCATAAGAATTCCGCCTTTTTCTACGGTAATCCCGCTGCGCATCCCAACCTGGCCCCAAACCGTAACTTCGTCTTCAATAGTTACAGCACCGGCTATTCCTACCTGGCTGGCAATAAGACATTTTCTTCCAATTACGGTATCGTGACCAACCTGAATTAAATTATCCAGTTTAGTTCCTTCTTTAATCGTAGTATCTCCCGTAACTCCTTTATCTATAGTGCAATTTGAGCCAATTTCTACATCATCTTCTATAACCACACGTCCGCCAGATCTTAATTTATCAAAACCTTCTGGCCGGGTTTTGTAATAGAAAGCATCACCACCCAAAACAGTACCGGAATGTATAATTACATTGTTCCCAATTACAGCATTATCATATATACTTACGTTGGAATGAATTAAGCAATTACTGCCAATTTTCACATTATTTCCAATAAAAGTATTTGGTTGAATATGCGTACCCTCCCCTATTTGAGCTGAATCTGAAATAGATTTTTTAGATTTCTGAAAGGGTTTAAAATATTGGGTAAGCTTATTAAAATCTGAAAAAGGATCTTCTGAAATAAGCAAAGCTTTACCTTCAGGACAATCCACTTTTTTATTGATTAAAATTACGGTCGCAGCCGAATTTAAAGCTTTATCGTAATATTTTGGATGATCTACAAAAACAATATCGCCGGGTGTTACCACGTGAATTTCATTCATACCCAAAACCGGAAAATTGGCATCCCCAATGTATTGAGCATCAATAATAGTGGCAATTTGTTGCAGCGTATGTTCTTGTGGAAATTTCATATTGATTAATGTTAACTATAGAAAAAGATTAAAAATCCTGTAACGTCAAGCTGAACTTATTTCAGCTTCTAACATTAATATAATTTTTATTCTTAGATCCTGAAATATCCCGAAACTTAGGGACAGGATAACGATCTTTTAAATTTTCAATCCTTATAATTCTGAAAGAACTACTCTTTAATTCTTTCTTTGTAAGTACCCTTTTCGGTTTCAATTTTAATTTTGTCGCCTTCATTGATAAACAAAGGAACGTTTACTTCAGCACCGGTTTCAACAGTTGCCGGCTTTGTAGCGTTTGTAGCTGTATTTCCTTTAACCCCAGGCTCAGTGTGTGATACTTCTAACACAACGCTTGCAGGCATTTCTACTGAAAGAGGAGCGTTATCTTCGGTATTGATTATAACTGTAACCACTTCACCTTCCTTTAAAAGTTTTGGCTGATCTAAAGCTTGCTCTACAAGACGAATTTGGGTATAATCTTCAACATTCATAAAATGATAAAATTCACCATCATTATATAAATACTGAAACTTATGGGTCTCTACACGAACATCTTCAATTTTATGACCAGCAGAAAATGTGTTTTCTATAACTTTCCCGGTGGTTACGCTTTTAAGTTTAGTTCTTACAAAAGCAGGACCTTTTCCAGGTTTTACGTGTAAAAATTCAGTTATCTTATAAATATCGTGGTTGTAACGAATACACAATCCGTTTCTAATATCGCTTGTACTAGCCATTCTTTTGTTTTAATTAGAGCTAAAGTATCCTTTCATGATACCTCGCTGTGAGTTTTTAATAAATTCTAAAATTTCGTCTCTTTCTGCAGTTGCTTGCATTTCAGCTTCAATTATAGCAACAGCCTGGGAGTTGTTATAGTTTTTCTGATATAAAATTCTATAAATATCCTGTATTTCACGAATTTTTTCGGTGGTATATCCTCTTCGGCGTAAGCCAATAGAATTAATACCAACATAAGAAAGCGGTTCTCTTCCCGCTTTTACAAACGGTGGCACATCTTTTCTAACCAAAGATCCACCCGTTACAAAGGCGTGCCTCCCAATACTACAAAACTGCTGAATTGCCGCCATTCCCGCAAGAATCACGTAATCTCCAACATTTATATGGCCGGCAAGGGTACTGTTATTAGAGAAAATACAATTATCTCCTACAATACAATCGTGGGCAATATGGCAATAAGCCATAATCCAGCAATTTTTCCCTATTACCGTTTTCATTCGGTCTGTAGTACCACGGTTAATAGTTACACATTCCCTAATGGTTGTGTTATCTCCAATAACCGTAATGGTATCTTCGTCGTCAAACTTTTTATCCTGCGGAATAGCAGAAATAACGGCTCCCGGAAAAATACTGCAATTCTTTCCAATGCGGGCACCTTCCATTATAGTTACGTTAGATCCTATCCAGGTTCCTTCGCCAATTACCACATTATTATGAATAGTGGTAAAAGGTTCTATCACTACATTTTTAGCAATTTTGGCTCCGGGATGTACGTAAGCTAAAGGCTGGTTCATATTTTTTATTTTGATTTTACAATTTGCGCCATTAGTACAGCCTCGGTAGCTAATTTTCCATTCACATAAGCATAGCCCTGCATTTGGCAAATTCCGCGGCGAATAGGCGCAAGTAATTCTAATTTAAATATTAAAGTATCACCAGGTACTACCTGTTGTTTAAATCTTACATTATCTATTTTCATAAAATAAGTAAGATAATTTTCTGGATCTGGCACCGATTTTAAAGCAAGAATACCCCCAGTTTGAGCCATAGCTTCTACCTGAAGTACGCCCGGCATTACCGGTTTCCCCGGAAAATGACCTACAAAAAAAGGCTCGTTCATGGTTACATTCTTTAAACCAATCACACAGCTATCTGTACAGCTATAAATTTTATCTACCAGGAGAAATGGAGAGCGATGTGGCAATATATCCATGATATCGGTAACATCCATTAATGGTTTTTGATCAAAATCTATTTTTGGAACATTATTGCGCTTTTCGGCTTTAATTATTTTGGCCAGTTTTTTGGCAAACTGGGTATTTACATAATGTCCAGGCTTGTTGGCAATAACTTTGCCGCGAATTCTGGTTCCTATTAAAGCAAGATCTCCCACCACATCTAAAAGTTTATGTCTTGCAGCTTCATTAGGATAATGTAAGGTTAAATTATCCAGAATTCCATTTGGTTTAACCGAAATATTATCACGATTAAAAGCAATGCGAAGTTTTTTAAAGGTTTCTTCGTTTATTTCTTTATCTACATAAACAATAGCATTGTTTAGATCACCTCCTTTAATTAATCCGTGATCTAACAAAGCTTCAAGCTCGTGTAAAAAGCTGAAGGTTCGCGCATTTGCAATTTCATTCTTAAACTCAGAAAGGTGTGAAATAGTAGCGTTTTGCGTACCCAAAACTTTTGTTTCAAAATCAACCATGGTGGTAACCTGGTATTCATCGGCGGGCATTACAATTATTTCGCTTCCACTTTCATCGTCGTGATATGTAATTACTTCTTCTACTACAAATTCTTCACGCTCTGCTTCCTGTGCAACTACCCCGGCCTTTTCCAAAGCTTCAACAAAAAACTTTGAAGAGCCATCCATTATTGGAGGTTCAGATGCATCTAATTCAATTACAATATTATCTATATCCATACCTACACAAGCGGCAAGCACGTGTTCTGATGTTTGGATTTTCACCCCTTTCTTTTCCAGGTTGGTACCTCTTTGGGTATTTACAACATAACTTACATCTGCTTCAATCTCGGGTTCTCCTTCAAGATCCATTCTTTTAAAAACATAACCAGTATTTTCTGCAGCAGGTTTAAAAGTCATTTTTACTTTCTGCCCGGTATGCAGCCCAACCCCTTGAAGAGAAATCTCTTTATCTATGGTATGTTGTTTCGCCTGTTTATAAGCCATTTTTAATCTTTTTTTCTAATTGGTTAAGTGTATCTATGGTTTTAGGTAAGTTTTTAAAATGAACATAAGATTTGGCAAAATCTCCATAGCCAAAAGCGGGAGAACCCTGTAGCATTTCATCATCTTTCACATTTCGACCAATCCCGGATTGCGCCTGAATTTTCACCCTGTCTCCAATTTGCAAATGTCCTGCAATCCCGGCCTGTCCTCCAATTAGGCAGTTTTTACCAATTTTAGTAGAACCTGCAATTCCGGCTTGTGCAGCGATAGCTGTGTTAGAGCCAATTTCAACATTATGTGCAATTTGAATTTGATTATCCAGTTTTACACCTTTTCTTATAATAGTAGAACCTAATGTGGCCCGGTCTATTGTAGTACCAGCCCCAATATCTACATTATCTTCTATAATTACATTTCCAATTTGAGGAACTTTTGAATATATCCCATCTTCTCCAGGGCTAAATCCAAAACCATCTGCTCCAACTATCACGCCGCTGTGTAACACACAATTATTACCTATAATTGTTTCTGAATAGACTTTTACACCGGGAAAGATAATAACATCATCTGCTATCTTAACATTATCCCCTATATAAACATTAGGGTAAATTTTTACGTTTTTACCAATTTTCACATTGTCACCAATATATGCGAAAGCACCCAAATAAAGATTTTCTCCAAACTCAGCTGAATCTGAAACAAAGCTGGGCTGTTCAATTCCTTGCTTGTTTAATTTTATCTGGTTGTAATATTCAAGTAATTTAGAGAATGCTTTGTAAGCATCTTTTACTTTTATTAGGGTGGTTGTAATTGGTTCTTCGGCTACAAAATCACTATTTACAATGGTTATAGACGCCTGGGTAGAATATATATAAGAAGTATATTTAGGATTACTTAAAAAGGTAAGGGAACCTTCCCCGCCTTCTTCAATTTTAGCTAATTCAGATACTTCGACCTCAGGATTGCCCTCAATTTTTCCGTCGAGAATCTCTGCTATTTGTGCTGCTGTAAATTTCATTCTGGCAAAAGTAAAAAAAAAGCGTTAATGTTTGGCCTTCGGGTAGCATATATAATACTTAACCACAGTTTTTGAAAGGGCTTTCAGGTTTAATTGGTCTGATGCTTTAGCTACATCGCTAATCTTCCCGTTTTTATGTAAAATATTAATATTATTATTTTCACTTTTATACGCGGTATTTGTCACTTCGCCGCTAAACACAAAATAATCTGCTTCTTCTGCTGAAATACTCTCTTTTTCCTGCAGTGCTATGCGGCGTTTTTCGAGCTTTTCTACCGATGGTTTTTTCTTCTTGATTTTTACTTTTAGAAGATCCCGGTTTATAATCATATTACATAAATTACTCAGCACAAAATCGCTGTGATATTGCCATTCTTTCATTGCCGAAATAATATCATAATCGTCTAAACGGGCAAAAACCGATAAGGTTTCCGAAGAAAAATTCTCTGGCCCTATCTTATTATAAAGAAAATACGAAAGCGCTTTACTGGCATTAAGTTTTTCACCTTTTTCAACCAGCTCTTTAGCACGTTTTAAAACTCTTATTAAAAGTTGCTCTGCGACCAAACTGGTTTTATGCAAATAAACCTGCCAGTACATTAGCCTTCTGGCAACAAGAAATTTTTCTACCGAATAAATTCCTTTTTCTTCAATCACCAAATCGTCATTTACCACATTTAACATGGTTATTAAACGTTCGCTATTTATGTTTCCCTCTGCGGCTCCGGTATAAAAACTATCACGCTTTAAATAATCAAGCCTATCCATATCCAGCTGACTTGAAATTAACTGGTTTAAAAATCTTCGGTTATATGTTCCGCGGAAAATTTGAAGTGCCAGCGTTAAACTTTGGTTAAAGTCACGGTTCATTTCTTCCATAAAAAGCAAAGAAATACTTTCGTGATCTACGCCTTCTACAATGCTATGTTCCATGGCATGAGAGAACGGGCCGTGGCCAATATCGTGCAATAAAATGGCAATTTGGAGAGCTTCTTCTTCGGCTTCAGAAATTATAACTCCTTTATGTCGAAGTATCTGCACTGCTTTTTGCATTAAATGCACACAGCCAATAGCATGATGAAAACGGGTATGATGCGCACCGGGATAAACCAAATAAGACATTCCCATTTGCGAAATTCTGCGTAAACGCTGAAAGTAAGGATGCTCAATAATACTAAAGATTCGCTCACTCGGGATGGTAATAAATCCGTAAATTGGGTCGTTTAATATTTTGAGTTTATTAGTTGAAGTCAAGCTTTGTAACGTATTAATTTAAAACAAAGATACATAGATAGACTTTGGAAGTTGAAAAACCAATTATTAAGTTATAAAAAACCTCAATTTTCAATAAACTAATAAGAACAATTAATTGAAAAAAGACTTAAGTCGACAAATACATAGAAGAAGAAAATCTCATTAAATGAGTAAAAATATAAGATATGAATAAGATAAAAATACTTTGGGTAGATGATGAAATAGATTTACTGAAACCGCATATTTTGTTTCTGGAATCTAAGGATTATGAAGTGGTTACCAGCCAAAGTGGAACTGAAGCTTTAGAACAAATTGAAGAAGAAAGTTTTGATATAGTTTTCCTCGATGAAAATATGCCCGGACTTACCGGCCTTGAAACTCTTGCAGAGATAAAGGAGAAAAGAGAAAATCTTCCTATAGTAATGATTACCAAAAGTGAGGAAGAATATATTATGGAGGAAGCTATAGGCTCTAAAATAGCCGATTATCTTATAAAACCGGTAAATCCCAACCAGATTCTGCTTAGTATAAAAAAGAACCTGGATCACTCCCGACTTATTTCTGAGAAAACAACTTCAAATTACCAGCAGGAATTCAGGAAGATCGCGATGGATTTAAGCCAGGTGAATACTTTTGAAGAATGGGCAGAACTTTATCAGAAACTAATTTACTGGGAACTTCAACTTGAAGGTTTGGAAGACAGCGGAATGTTTGAAATTCTGGAATCGCAGAAAAATGAAGCCAATACACAGTTTTGTAAATTTATAGACAAAAATTATCCTTCATGGTTTGAAAAAGGTGTAGAGGCTCCAATTATGTCGCATACCATTTTTAAAGAAAAAGTTGTTCCAGAAATTAACAAAGATCAACCTACTTTACTTGTAGTGGTAGACAACTTAAGATACGACCAATGGAAAGCTTTAGAACCGGTAATTTCTAATTATTATAAAAAAGAAAAGGAAGAACCTTATTACAGTATTTTACCAACAGCAACGCAATATGCTCGTAACGCAATGTTCTCTGGCTTAATGCCCAGTGAAATGGAAAAGTTATTCCCGCAATACTGGAAAAACGATACTGAAGAAGGAGGGAAAAATAACCACGAAGCTGAGTTTTTAAATGAACAATTAAAAAGACTGGGCAAAAGCTTTAAAAGTGAATATCATAAAATTACGAGTTTAAAAGCAGGTAAGAAACTTGCAGAAAACTTTAAAACTCAAAAAGATAATGATCTTACTGTTGTAGTTTACAATTTTGTAGATATGCTTTCTCACTCTAAAACAGAGATGGAGGTAATTAAAGAATTGGCTTCTAACGATAAATCTTATAGATCTTTAACTTATAGCTGGTTTAAGAATTCCCCGTTACTAGATATTATTCAGCAAGCGCGACAACTTGGTTTTAAATTAATTCTTACCACAGACCACGGAACTATTAATGCTAAAAATCCTTCAAAAGTAATTGGAGATAAGAACACCAGTTTAAACCTTAGGTATAAAACGGGTAAAAGTCTAACTTATGAAGAAAAAGATGTATTGGCGGCTACAAACCCAAAGAGCATACATCTACCCAGTATTAATATGAGCAGTTCTTTTATTTTCGCAAAGGGAGATCTTTTCTTTGCTTATCCTAATAATTACAATCATTATGTAAGCTACTACAGAAACACCTATCAACACGGTGGTGTGTCCCTGGAGGAAATGATTATACCATTTGTAGTAATGGAGCCAAAATAGGGGATTAATCCCTGATTTCTAGCAGAATATAGGGTATATTAAATTATTCCCTATCTTTGTATTGCCCAAAATCTATTATTTAATATGCCGGTTACCTACAATTTAGCCCAAATTGATGAGGCTGTACAATACATAATAAAGAACGCTAAAAATAATGTTCTGTTATTTTATGGTGAAATGGGTGCCGGAAAAACCACCCTTATCAAAGCTTTAGTAAAAGCTTTAGGGAGTGAAGACAAAGTATCAAGCCCCACATTCTCATTAGTGAATGAGTACCATACTCCCCAGGAACCAATTTATCATTTTGATTTTTACAGACTTGAAGACCCCAATGAAGCCCTGGATATAGGTTTAGAAGAATATTTAAATTCACCTGGATGGATTTTAATAGAATGGCCACAAAAAATACAGGATTTCCTGGAAGAAAACTTTCAGAAAATTGAAATTTCAATTCAGGATGAAAATACAAGAACGTTAAATTTATGTTAATGAAAAGTTAATGAAACTCTAATTGCTTAAAAAATCCAGTGTTAGTATTTTAAGGTGTTTTGGTAAACAGTATTAAACAAAAAAACATAATAAACAGAAAATTTTTATATTTTTGGCTATTAAATTTTTAGCAGTGTAAATTAAAAACCGCTAAAAAATAGCCATTTTTTTGCTTAAAAAAAGGCGCAAAAGTACGATTAATGTATTAATTTTTAGCGTTTTATAATTTTATAGGTTTGCTTCAGTAAACAAAACGAAACAACAATCTAAACTATATTATTATGAAACTTAAAGCAGTACTTTTCGCAGCAGCAATTTTTGGAGCAAGTTTTTTTGTAACTTCAACTACAGATAACGATACTAATAATGACCAAATTAAAAAACAAGCAGTGGACAAAAGAACGATCAAAGTTCCTGCTGCTGGGTAGTATAATTGCGCTTACAATCGCATTTTCACCTTATTTATTTTATTTATATGAAATTTTCCCAAGCGGTCCCGTTTGGGAAACTTCTTTATTTACATATGAAAGTAAATATTATGAAAATGTGCTTACCGCAGCCTGGACCTATTTAGGGAAAATTGTCCCTCTACTTCTTCTTCTTATTTGGTTTTTTACTTGTAAACATTGGTGGTATCATGCAATTTTGATACCTATTGCAATGTATAGTTTTCAAATTATTATTACATTTTACCAAGATTTTTATGCTCCTCAAGATGAGTTTGTAATGGACGCTAATCAACTTATTTATCTAGCTCCTTTCTTTATCATAATACTTTCATTGGTTTACCTTATCAGAATCAAAATCTTTGATCGGGTTTATGGAATTGACCTTAGCGAAATTGATGAAACCGATGTTTCTGTCTTTTCCCCTATTTCCGAAACCGATCGCAGGGAAGTTAAATCTTTCCAGGAAGAAGAGGAATATTGGGAACCACCTCAGGAAGAATACTATACCCGACTTTAATTCCCGCTGTTTTTAAAAATAGTTGTAATTTCCCTTTTCTAAAGTTTTAGCATTTAACTATGGGCAAACAGGTTTCGCCTTTTACCAAAGAGCAATTAATTCCGCAGGAAGAAACCCTGGAAATCTACAAAAACAAGGGACAGTTATTTATTGGCGTTCCTAAAGAAACCTCTTATCAGGAAAAACGTATTTGTTTAAGTCCCGATGCTGTTGCTGCAATTACAGCACACGGCCATAGGGTTATGATAGAATCTGGAGCAGGAAAATGGGCTCGATTTAGCGATAAAGATTATTCTAACGCCGGTGCCGAAATCACCAAAGACACCAGTAAAGTCTTCTCCTGCCCTACTATTCTTAAAATAGAACCACCTTCTTTAGAAGAACTGGATTTAATTAATCCGCAAACTATTTTAATTTCTGCGCTTCAGCTAAAAACCCAATGCAAAGAATATTTTCAGAAATTAGCTTCTAAACGAATAACCGCTTTGGGCTTTGAATTTATTCGGGATGACGACGGGAGTTATCCCATTGTTAGGGCGTTAAGTGAAATTGCAGGCACTGCTTCTGTATTAATTGCTTCAGAAATTATGAGCAATAATGTAAACGGTAATGGTTTAATGTTTGGAAATATAAGTGGAGTTCCACCGGTAGAGGTAGTAATTCTTGGCGCGGGTACAGTTGGTGAATTTGCCGCCCGTTCGGCTTTGGGACTGGGTGCAGGTATTAAAGTTTTTGACAGTTCGCTTACCCGGCTAAGAGATATTCAAACCAATCTTAATCAAACATTTTACACTTCTACCATTCAACCTAAAAATTTGAGTAAAGCCATAAAGCGTTGTGATGTTCTAATAGGCGCAGTTCGCGGTAAAAATCGTTCTCCGGTGCTAATTACCGAAGATATGGTAACCAGTATGAAACGTGGCGCTGTAATTATAGATGTTAGCATAGATATGGGAGGTTGTATTGAAACCAGCGAAATTACCACGCACGATAAACCAATCTTTACTAAACACAATATTTTGCATTATTGTGTTCCAAATATCCCTTCCAGGTACGCTAGAACTTCCTCACTTTCAATCAGTAATATATTTACGCCATATCTTTTACATATTGCTGAAGAAGGCGGACTCGAAAACACCTTGAGATTTAATAAAGGTTTGAGAAATGGTTTGTACTTTTACCACGGAATTTTAACCAACAAATCTATAGCCGATTGGTTTGATCTTTCTTACAGAGACATTAATTTGCTCATTTTTTAGATCAATTTCTAATCAGGTTTACTTTCTCAAATTTATAAATAGATGAAACTTATTCATAGAATTGCATATTTCTCGGTGGGCTTGTTCTTCGGGATTGTGATTTTACTTTTCTTTTTAAGCGGAAAGAAAACTTCTTGCGATTATTCTCCCGATGCCCGTGTTTTAAAGAATATAAGGATTAAAGAGCGTATTTTTACTGAAGAGGCTTTTAGCTATTTTGAGACTAATAAATTAGATACCGCCCTGGTTTCCCACAGTTTAGAAAATGGCGATGTAGACTTTAGCCGAAGCAATACCGATACCGAACCTTGTAACATTTACCTAATTACCAACAAAGTCGATTCAGCAATCCTTGAGCTTCAAATTGAAAATTGCGATAGCACGGCCACTATTCAAAAGGCAATTTTAAAAGATTAATTCTAAAAAGAATTGTCAGCCTGAGCGCAGTCAGAGAGTTTTTAAACATTTCAACTGCACCCGAGGTGACATTTGGTTCAATTTATTCAAAAAGAATTTGAGCGGTATGTTCTTTAGTTTTTACCTTTTTAATTACCTCTTCAATTTTACCATCTTCATCAATAATAAAGGTGGTTCGGTGAATTCCGTCATATTCCTTTCCCATAAATTTCTTTGGTCCCCAAACACCGTAAGCCTGGATAACTTCCCTGTCTTCATCGGCTAACAATGGAAAAGGAAATTCGTATTTATTTTTAAAATTGCTTTGTCTTTTCTGTGTATCGGCACTCACGCCCAGAATCGCATAACCTTTTTCCTGAAAACGCTCCCAGTTATCTCTTAGGTTACAGGCCTCTGCGGTGCAACCCGGAGTACTCGCTTTGGGATAGAAAAACAATACCAACTTTTTACCTTTAAAATCTGATAATTTTACTGTATTTCCATCCTGATCCTTTACTGAAAATTCAGGGGCCTTGTCGCCCGCAGCTAATGTTGTCATAATTCTTATTTTTGCAATAATTTATCCTTCGGCCTAACCAAAGGATTAGATTTAATTTTTAAAATTTCGACATAAAGGTCGAAGTTATAATCTCACTTATCGAGTAAATTTAAACAATATGACCAAACAAGAAAAGGTACAGTTCGTAATTGATACCTTAAACGATATTTATCCAGAAATTCCAATTCCGTTAGATCATAAAGATCCTTATACTTTATTGATTGCAGTACTACTTTCAGCACAAAGTACCGATGTAAAAGTAAACCAGATAACTCCCAAACTTTTCGAAATTGCCGATACCCCAAAGGATATGGTAAAACTTTCAGTAGAAGAAATTCGGGAAATTATTAAACCGGTGGGTCTTTCGCCTATGAAATCTAAAGGAGTTCACGGTTTATCTGAAATTTTACTGGATAAATACAATGGCGAGGTTCCCGCAAGTTTTGAAGCCCTTGAAGCTTTACCGGCAGTTGGCCATAAAACAGCAAGTGTGGTTATGGCACAGGCTTTTAACGTTCCTGCATTTCCGGTAGACACCCATATTCACCGCTTAATGTATCGCTGGAATTTCAGCAACGGAAAAAACGTAACTCAAACCGAAAAAGACGCAAAACGCCTATTTCCAAAAGATCTCTGGAATAAACTTCATTTACAAATTATTTGGTACGGTCGCCAGTTTTCCCCGGCAAGAGGTTGGAACCTTGATAAAGATATTATTACCAAAGAAATTGGTAGAAAATCTGTGATTAGCGAATATTATAAAAAGAAGAAATAGATTTAAAAATAAAGTGGCTGACTGAAAATCTCTTAATAACGTCATCCTGAATTTATTTCAGGATATAAGATGTTAAAGTGAAAAACATGTTAGAAGCTGAAACCCGAAACTTCGGGACAGCTTGACGAAAAACAGAGATTTTCAGACAGCCTCTTTGTCAAATACTAATTAAGAATGGTACCGAATTTAATTCCTCGGGTTTCCACCACTCTTAATGCTTTTGAATAATTTAAAAGAAACTCTACCGTTTCTTTTTTGGGATTCAAGTCCTTAAACTGATCTTTTTTTGATAGTTTTTTAGTGTAAAGTTTCCTCATTAGATAATATTTTGCGTTGGTTTCTTATTCTAACGCAATCTTTTGAGGAATATTATAGATTAGTTTGTTAAAACCAAATTATGTTTTTCAATAATCTTTCTAAGATTGATTAAAGCGTAGCGCATTCTTCCCAAAGCTGTATTAATACTCACACCGGTACGCTCAGAAATTTCTTTAAAACTCATATCCTTGTAAATTCTCATAGTAAGAACCTCTAATTGGTCTTCAGGCAATTCTTTAATGAGCTCCTTTACATCATTTTCAATCTGGTCTTTAATAATTTGAGTTTCAATATTCAATTCAGAATCACTTAAAACCGAAAAAATATTAAAGTCGCCACTATTATCAAATTTAGGCATACGTTTATTTCTTCTAAAATGGTCAATAACCAGGTTATGCGCAATTCGCATTACCCAGGGAAGAAACTTACCTTCTTCATTATATTTTCCACGTTTAAGGGTATTAATGACTTTGATGAAAGTGTCCTGAAAAATATCTTCAGCAACATCCCTGTCAAAAACTTTAGAGAAAATAAAACTATAAATTCGGTGTTGGTGCCTGTTTATAAGTTTGCTTAGGGCGATTTCATTTCCTTGCATGTATTCACGCACAAGAACAGCGTCAGTGATTTCAACGTTATTCATATCAGTTACTTTTGTTCAGGACGGTTGGGGCTCCTGAGGTTAGGTTATTTAGTTTCTAAAAGTAACTTTATGCTATAGGCAGGTGTAGTTTTATAATTTTTGAATGACCAAATATAGCAAGATATATTTAACAAAAGCAAACAAAAGTTTAAATTTTTAACATTACAATAGGATTTTTATGGCTTTTTACACTGCTTCTTATTAAGTACCTTTGCATTCCTGAACTAGAAAAATAAGCATGAATATTGACGTTGCCGAGGTAAATCCTAAAGAAAATATCATCATAAAAGGTGCAAAACTGCACAATCTTAAGAATATAAATGTAGTTATCCCGAGGAATAAATTGGTGGTAATTACCGGACTTTCGGGTTCGGGAAAATCCAGTTTAGCCTTTGATACGCTCTATGCTGAAGGCCAACGCCGCTATGTAGAAAGTCTTTCTTCTTATGCCAGGCAGTTTTTAGGCCGATTAAATAAGCCCAAAGTTGACTATATAAAAGGAATTGCTCCCGCCATAGCTATTGAGCAAAAAGTAAATTCTACCAATCCACGTTCCACCGTGGGTACATCTACGGAGATTTACGATTACCTTAAATTACTTTACGCGAGAATAGGGCGAACCTACTCTCCTATTTCAGGCAACGAGGTAAAACGAGACCGTGTGGCCGATGTAATAGATCACGTAAAATCGTTTGAGGAACGGGAAAAATTACTTTTGCTGGCTCCAATTCATATTGAAGAAGGAAGAACTCTTGCTGAAAAAATTAAGGTTCTCGCGCAGCAAGGTTATAGCCGTATTAAAGTAAAAGACGATGTTCTCAGAATAGATGAGGCAGATCTTGAAAAAATTAAAGCTGAAGACACTTTATTAGTGGTTGATAGAATTATCACCAAAGATGAGGAAGATTTTTACAATAGGTTGGCTGATGCTACCGATGCAGCCTTTTTTGAAGGAAAAGGCGAACTTTATATTGAAAACTTAAAATCAGGAAAAAAGCGCCATTTCAGCAATAAATTTGAGTTAGATGGGATTAGTTTCCTGGAGCCAAATGTGCACCTTTTTAGCTTTAATAATCCTTACGGGGCCTGCCCTAAATGCGAAGGTTATGGCGATGTAATTGGAATTGATGAAGATCTGGTTATTCCCAATACAGGACTTTCAATTTATGAAAATGCCATTTTCCCGTGGCGCGGCGATAGTATGAGCTGGTACCGCGATCAATTAGTAAATAATTCGCATAAATTCGATTTTCCAATTCATAAACCGTGGTTTCAGCTTACGCAGGAACAAAAGGATTTGGTTTGGAATGGAAATAAACATTTTGAAGGTCTAAACGATTTCTTTCAGTTTTTAGAAAGTAAAGCTTATAAAATTCAGAATAGAGTGATGCTTTCCCGCTATCGCGGAAAAACCCGCTGTAGTACCTGTAAAGGAAAGCGCTTAAGGCCTGAAGCTGAATATGTAAAAATCGCCGATCACAGTATTACCGATTTAGTGGGAAAACCTTTAGATAAAGTGCGGGAATTTTTCTCTAATTTAAAATTGAACGAATATGACCAGCAAATTGCGAAAAGACTTTTAACAGAAATCAATAACCGACTCAAATTTTTATCGGAAGTTGGTTTAGATTATCTCACCTTAAATCGAAAGTCAAACACGCTGTCTGGTGGTGAATCACAACGAATTAACCTGGCAACTTCCCTGGGAAGTAGTTTGGTGGGTTCTATGTATATCTTAGACGAACCTTCTATTGGTTTGCATCCGCGCGATACAGAACGTTTAATTGGAGTGCTTCAAAACTTGCGTGATCTTGGCAACACCGTAATTGTGGTAGAACACGATGAGGATATTATGAATGCGGCCGATGAAATTATTGATATTGGCCCCGAAGCAGGTACCCACGGCGGTGAGGTTGTAGCCACAGGAACGCTAAAACAGATTTTAAAATCAAATTCGCTTACCGCTCAATATCTTAATGGAAAAGAGGAAATACCTGTTCCTAAAGAGCGCAGAAAAGCTTCGGGAGAAATTAGGATTTTGGGAGCTAGAGAAAATAACCTTCAGAATATTGATGTAACAATTCCTCTTAAAACCTTTACCGCTATAACGGGAGTTTCAGGAAGTGGAAAAAGTACGCTGGTGAAGAAAATTCTTTATCCTGCTGTTCAGAAGAAAATTGGAGGCTATGGAGAAAAAGCCGGTCAATACACCGATATTGAAGGTGATTTTAAAAATTTAGGTAGCGTAGAATATATAGACCAAAATCCAATTGGTAGATCTTCCCGCTCCAATCCCGTAACCTATATTAAAGCTTACGACGATATTCGAAACCTTTTTTCTGATCAAAAATTATCGAATATTCGAGGTTTTAAGCCTAAACATTTTTCGTTTAATGTAGAAGGAGGCCGCTGCGAAATTTGCAAAGGTGAAGGCGAAGTTACCATAGAAATGCAGTTTATGGCCGATGTTCATTTAGAATGTGAAGCCTGCAACGGGAAACGTTTTCAAAAAGATGTGCTGGAAGTTCAGTTTGAAGGAAAAAATATTGACGATGTACTGAATATGACCATTGATGACGCCACTAACTTTTTTGCCGAAAACAAACTCGATAAAATTGTTAGAAAACTTAAACCATTACAAGACGTTGGTTTAGGTTATGTGCAATTAGGGCAAAGCTCTTCTACCCTATCAGGTGGTGAAGCACAAAGAATAAAACTGGCTTCATTCTTAGTAAAAGGCGCTACCAAAGAAAAAGCATTGTTCATTTTTGATGAGCCTACCACAGGACTTCACTTTCACGATATTAAAAAGCTATTGAAGTCTTTTAATGCCCTTATAGAAAAAGGACATAGCGTAGTAGTGATAGAACACAACATGGACCTGGTGAAATGTGCCGATCATATTATTGATATTGGCCCTGGTGGAGGAGTAAACGGCGGAAATATCGTTGCAAACGGCACTCCGGAAGAAATTATTAAATCAAAAACATCTTTTACCGCCAAGTATCTCAAAGAAAAATTATAGCTATTATTATTTCTGAAAAAATATACGCTAAACTTCATTTCTCTTGAATATTTTCTACTGAATTATTCGATTTTCTATATAAAACCTCTAAAAACAAGCTTTTTTAGAGGTTTTCTTTTTTTGGCACGCGGTTTGTATTTTATGTATTGATTCTAAGTGAGAATCACTTTAACAACATAAAACGCAAACCATGAAAAATATCGCCATTTTATTCAGCTTTTTATTTATTGGTATTTCGGCAAAGGCTGCTTCAGAAGCTATGCCTCGTAATGCCTATAATAATGCCTTTATTTTCGTTGAAAACGGCGTTGAGTTTGCCGTTTATCCCAACGGGGAATTTGATTTCTATTATAACCCGGAATTCAGAAGAACCAGTATAGTAAATATTTCTACTCCAAATATGAATATTAGTTATAACGCAGGACATAATTATGATGCGTATGTGCAGTATGACGATTATGGAGCGGTAATTCAAATTGAAAGTGTTCCGGTTTTTTATGATTACTACGGAAGAATTATTCGTGCCGGTGATGTTTTTATTGATTATAACCGTCGTGGCCGTATTGCAAGAGTTGGTGGTTTACACATTCAATACAACCGTTTTAACCGAATCACCAATTATACAGGATTTATAAATCATTATAATAATACTTATGTTTATAGACCGTGGCACCAGTATTATTCAAGACCTCGCAGTAGTGTGAGCATAGTATTTGGGCAACCTTACAGGGCTTACTATCAGCCAAACCGCGTTACTTACGTGCAACATGTGAATTATTATAATAATCATTATTCTAATAATGTGCATCAAAATTTTTACAGGCCAAATCAACAAGCGGTTTCTTATAATAAAGGAAGAAGAACTTCTGAAAGACGTGATATAAAAGATATTAGAGGTGACGAAAATCGTGTAGCTTCAAATACAAGAAATGTAAGAAGCAACGCTTATTCTGAAAGATCTAATAACTCCGCTAACAGAAGCAGAACGATTAGATCAGAAAAAAATAGTAGCACCAATTCTCGAGGAAATGCTGTAAGATCATCTAGAAGTTCTAATACTGGCGATGTTGCGAAAAGCAGAAATAACCGTACAAGAGTTGATGCAAATTCAAGTGTGAATACAAGACGAGCTGCAGTAAATACCAGTAGATCTTCTAATACAAATGTAAACTCCTCTGCAAGGAATAGCAGAACTATAAAAAGTACTCCTGCGAGGCAAACCAGTAGAGCTACAACCGCTCCAAGCTCAAGAAGAACGCAGGCTACCACCAGAAGTAGTAATAGAAGTAATAACACACAAGCGGTAAAAAGCAGTACAAATACAAGATCTTCGGCTAGAACTTCAAATTCTTCTTCACGAGGAAGAAGTTCGGCACGAAATGTGAATAACAGATAATAAAGAATTCATAATTTAATTTTTTGGTTGGTTAGTTGGAAACCCCTTGAAGCCTCAAAAGCTTCGGGGGTTTCCCGTTTTTAAGAGATTTTTATACCCAAAACCTTATTAATTATAGAATTCACTTCTGAAGAAAAATTCAGGAAATACGCTAAGCCGACATAGCTTATTCCTATTAAAATAGATTTAAGTGCGATGTTTAATATTGGATGAAAACCAAAATCCCAGAAATAAAACCCAAATGAAAGGATCACTCCGGTAAAAAGTACCAACCAGGTTTTTGAAGTAAATGGAAGGAAATTAAACTTTTTATGCACCAACCAGATTTTAGAAGAATTATATACAAAAAAAGCTATAAAACTGGCAATTGCCGCTCCTTCTATCCCGAAGCTAGGAATAAATATCAAATTTAAAACAAAGGCTACAAAAACAAGAAGAACACCTATAAACAGTACAATTCGGTAATAATCTGAATTAAAAAGAATACTGTTATTATTTCCAAGAAGATTATCATAAAGCTTCACCAGGGAGATTAATAAAACCACCAATATACTCAACTCATATTCATCGGGAATAAGTTCGTAAAGTTGTTTTACGTTAGTGATTATCAGGATAAAAATGAGTAAGCTTACAATCAATAAGTTTAAAGAACTCTTTTTATAAAGCTCTTTAAGGCTTTTTTTATTTTTGGTATTAAGGAATTCAGCCGTCATGGGGTTTGTAATTTGGTGCATAGCTTTTTGAGGCACCGAAATTACCGTAGCGATATAAATTGCAATTCCGTAGATAGCCACGTTTTCTATCGGCATAAAATACTCTATCATCACTTTATCTAAATCTAATAAAGCTGTCGCGACTGAACCCGCAATAAGAATTAGCGAGGTATATTTTAAAACCGGTGATAAGTTTTTTGGGAACTTAAAATTTAAACGCGGCAAATAGAGCGAAAACGCATAGATCTTCATTGCAATAAGTCGCAGGATAAAAACCCCGGCAATACAATAGATAAATTGATGCACTGTAATCCAGTTAAAATAAACTCCTAAAAGCAATAAACTGATGCAGAACCTATGAAAAACCTCCTTCATAAAGTTTCCGAATACACTTTTATAAAAAAGCTTAGACCAGGCGAAAAAGATCTCAAAATAGGCGGTGGCAAAAGCTATTAAAAAAATTAGCCAAATATACGGTCGAACCAATCCGTTGCCCTGGGTAAAATAATTGATTAAAAATGAATAACCAGAAGCCACTATTAATCCTAGGATTAATGAAACGATTAGCGGTAAAAACAGCACTAAATTTAGTAGCTTATCTTTTTCTTCCCTGGTTTTATAAAAAGTGAAGAATTTTATTAATGTACTGTGAACACCAAAACCCATAAAAGGCCAAAGCAAACTTGCCGCTGAAAGTAAAAAGGTCACCAACCCATAATATTCAGGTTCCAGGAAGTAAGTAAATAGAAACAAAGTATTAATCGCGCCAATCGCAAAACCAAAATAGGTGGTAATTAGGTTTTTAAAAGATTGCTTGATTATTATTCCCATAATTCTATTGGCTCTTTATTAAACTGGCCAGGTTTTGCGTAAGATTTCTTCTGTGATATTGCTGAATATCTCCTTTTATAAAATTACCGTTGCCCTTTTTATAAGCATCGTAATGTCTTAAAATTAGACTTTTAAGTCGGTCTTTTTCTGAATATTGAAAATATTCTCCAGATCTGGTTTGCTGCAATATTTGCTGAACATCCCATTTTTCGGGTCCAATAGCTAATATGGGCCTTTTTGAACTTAAATATTCAAATAACTTCCCCGGAATAATTCCGCAAGTTTCTTCGCTGTTAATTTCAATTAATAATAATAACCTGCTTTTCTGCTGAAGCGCGATTGCTTGCGTATGACTTACATAACCTAATAACTGAAGTTTCTCCCCTAATCCTACAGATTTAATTGAAGTGATTATTTCCTCACTCACCGTACCGGCTAATTTCAATTCCAGGTCTTCTGAGAAATTTAAATTCTCATTTGTAAGTTCCGCTATGGCTTTCCAAAGATTCTCGGGATTTCTTTCTGAAAGCAAGGAACCGATATGAGAAATACTGAATTTAGTATCTAATTCGTTGGTAATTGCTTCATTTTCTTCAACATCAAATCCGTTGGTAATTATGCTTATTGGTTTACTGGTTTTTTCTGCAAATTCAGCTTTTGTAGTAAAACTGGTAGTTATAATTTGATCGGCTGAATTTAAAACTTCTCGTTCAAGACGTAAGTGTTTCTTTTTGCTGGATTCAGTAAGTTTCAGCTTTTTATGATATCCAATTTGAGTCCAGGGATCTCGAAAATCGGCTATCCATTTTAAATCGAGTTCCTGCTTCAATTTTAAACCAATTAGATGCAAGCTATGCGGCGGACCGGTTGTAATTATTTTTTTAATACCTTCTTCTTTCAAATAGGTTTTCAGGAATTTCACCGATGGTTTTATCCAGAATTTCCTGGCATCAGGAATAAATAAGTTACCTCTAATAAAAAGTAGACTTTTCTGTAAAAAAGATTGATTTTTTTCAGCAGCAATAATTCCTTTGCTAATGGTTTTTGTTTGATTTTTTGCCAAAAAACCGGCTAATTGGTAAGGTTCAAAAATTGGCTTCTTAAGAATAGTTATTCCCCCCGGAATTTCATTTTTTAAAGAATTATCCAACATAGGGTAATTAGGATTTTCAGGAATATAAACCACAGGTTCAATATTAAAATCCCTTAAATACTTCACAAACTTAAGCCAGCGCTGCACGCCGGGACCGCCGGCCGGTGGCCAATAATAAGTTATAATGAGTGCCTTTTCCATTTAAGAACTTATTCCCTCTTTCGGGATTTATAGTAAAATCCGCCTAAAATAATTAAAACCAAAATTATAGAACTTGCCAGGGCAATGCTGCTTCCGGTATTTACTACTTCAGGTTCAAACCTAAAAGTCACAGTATGCTCGCCTGCAGGAATATTCATTGCTCGCAATACATAATTTGCCCTAACGTGATCTACTTCTTCCCCATCTAAATAAGCTTGCCAACCCGGTTGGTAGTACATTTCAGAGAAAACTGCAAACTGAGGCGATGAGGCATTAGTTTCATAGACCAATTCATTAGGCTGATAGCTTTGCAATTGAATTTCTGCATTTTCGATGGCTTTAAAATTTTCAGAAACTTCATCCTTAAATTCTGAATTAATTACCGCCGTATTTTTTAGATCAACTTCGTTTAAATTAAGTATTTCCTCGTTGGCAGATTCAACCCATATAATATCCTTTACAAACCAGGCATTTCCAAAAGCATTCGGATTTTGTTGTGCTTGCGGCTGACCACCTTCAGAAGGAACAATAAAGTATTTAGCATTCAGCATATTTAGAATTTCCATATTGTTTTGAGAAATATAGAAATCGTATAAATCCTGCATTCTGCCGGGTTTAGCAGCGTGATAGCCACCTATTGCATTGTGGAAATAAGAAGTTCTTCCTGTATTAAAAGGACTGCCGGAAACATCAAAAACGCGGTAGTGTGCATCGTCCTGTAAAATTTGTTGATCGGCAGCATTAGGTTGAAATGGACGATCCATCTGTCTAGCGCTTACAAAATCATCATCATTTACATAGCGTTTATCTACAGGAATTAAATCGATTAAAATTAGAAGTGCTAAAGCTGGTACTAACCAATTTTGCGTGATTTTCTTTTCAATATATAACCAAAGGGCTGCTGCTGTTAAAGCTGAAAAAATAAGTGATCGAATAAGATCTTCGGTATAAATGGCCTGCCTGTCTTCCTTTAGAGATCTTACAAAATCGGCGCCCATTTGCTGAATTAAAGCTGAATCTCCCGCACCGCTGAAATCAAATAGTACAGAACGGAAAAGCAATAAAGCTAATCCAATTCCACCTACAATTATCCCAGACCATTTAAGCGCGTGAACTTTTGTCTCTTTTTGAAGTTTGGGATCAAATAATTTAAAAAGGCCGAAAACTGCTAAAACAGGAACGCATAATTCTATAATTACCTGTATGGAAGAAACGGCTCTAAATTTAGTGTACAGCGGCACGTAATTTATAAAGAACTCGGTAAAAAATTCAAAGTTTTTACCCCAGGAAAGAATCAAGGCTAAAACACTCCCTCCAACAATCCACCATTTTAAACGTCCTCTCACAAGGTAAAGTGAAAAAATAAAGAGAAATAATACTGTGGCACCAATATACGCCGGCGCGCCTACATAAGGCTGATCGCCCCAGTAAGTAGGTGCATTTTCAGTAAAATTAGCCGCCTGTGCCGGGGATGCGCCAAGTTTGAGTAAGGAATCGTAAATTTCTGAATCTTTTCCAATATCTTCTGCATTGGAGCCGCCCATAAACCGGGGAGCAAAAAGGTTAAAAGATTCCATTATCCCGTAGCTATACTCGGTGATATAATCATAAGTTAAGCCGGCTGCGGGTTTATCTGAACCGTCGGGCGCAATGGTTAAACCGGTATCACCTCGGGTACTGTGTGCGGTGTATTCCTGAGTTGCAAGTAGATTGGTAGCATTGGCGCCTATAGCCAGTATAACCGCCACAACCATTACTCCTAAAGCTTTAAAGAATTTTGGAAGTATATGTTTTCGGTAGGCATCAATTAAATATGCAATTCCCAGAACAATTACCAGGAGGAGTAAATAATAGGTCATCTGGAAATGGTTTGCGCCAATTTGCAGCGCCATTCCAATAGCCAAGACTAAAAACCCCCATAAATATTTTTGCCTGAAAGTGAGAATAATTCCGCCTAAGACCATCGGCATATAAGCTATCGCGTGAGCCTTGGCATTATGCCCTACTCCAAGGATTATAATAAGATAGGTAGAAAACCCGAAGGCTAGAGCACCTAAAAATGCCAGTCTAAAATCTAATTTTAAGCAGAGTAAGAGAATATAAAAGCCAATTAAATAAAGAAATAGATAATCGGCAGGTCTGGGTAAAAATCTTAAAACTGAATCCAGCTTTTTAACGTAGTTATGTGGGTAGTAAGCGCCTAACTGAAAAGTTGGCATCCCTCCAAAAGCAGAATCGGTCCAGTAGGGCTCTTCGCCGGTTTGATCGCGAAAATCGTTTTGCTCTTTGGCCATCCCGATATATTGAACTATATCGCTTTGAAAAATCTTTTTTCCTTCTAGAACCGGACTAAAATAAAATAAAGAAACTATTACGAAGCCTACCAAAACGAGAAGATGCGGTAGAAACTTTTTAAGATTGGCCATCTGAAATTTTTTAGATCACTTTCTGTTAAATTGAACGGGCAGCTTCTTCCCTTTTCAATATAAAAAATTGATCCCGAAATTAATCAATTTCCTCGTAATCTATATATTCCCCAACGTTTTTATTAGAATTCCTTTTTCCTTTCGGCTTCTTGTCAATGCTAACTTTTCCTTCTTTTTTCTGTGAAGCAGGACCTTGTTGTTGCCTGAATTGTTCTTCAAAACGTTTTCCCATTTTCCGAAGGAAATATTTAAGAATAAGCGGTCCAAACCATTTAATTAGCATTTTAAAAGCAAAATATACTAATAGAATGATTAGAATCGTTTGTAATACATCGGAAAAAGAAGCTTCTAACATTTTTAGGAATTTATGCAAAAATAAAAATAAGCCTTGAGAATAGAAGCTTTGAGCTCCTAAAAAAATAATAAATCTGCTATCTTTGAAAGTAACAAACCAATCTAATATGCACTATTTAAAAGTAGGTATCGCTTTTATTTTCCTCGGAATATTTAGCGCAAATGCGCAATATACTGAAACCATAAACTCCAATCGCCCGGGAGAATCACAGGGCGCGTATGCCGTGGGCAAAAACGTTTTACAACTTGAAGCCGGTGGCTATTTCGGTAATGATAATCATACTTTATTTAATAGCGACACCGATATTTTAGGTGCCAGTTATGGGTTACGATATGGATTTTTAACTGAAATACTGGAACTTAACTTCTTTGGTTCTTTTCAGGATCAGGTTACCTCTATTCCCGTGGGAAATAGCAGTGATGAGTTTAGATTTAGCAACTTTAAAACAAATACTCTTGGCGCTAAATTCCTGGTTTTTGATCCAGGAGTTAGTGTAAAAGAGAGAAAAGTAAATTTATATAGCTGGAAGGCGAATCAACGGTTAAATCTACGTAGTTTAATTCCCGCTGTCTCGGTGTATGCCGGCGCCAATTTTAGCTGGTGGGAAAATCCCTATATGTTTGAGGGGGAATCAATAATTAGCCCTAAAGCTGCTTTAATAACCCAACATAACTGGGGCCGATGGGTTTTGGTTATGAATTTTATAGCCGATAAATTTACAGAAGAATATCCTTCTTACGGCGGGATCTTTACTTTAACCCACGCTGTTACTCCAAAATTTGCCGTTTTTGGGGAATTCCAAACTTATATAAGTGATCTATATGCCGATGATTTGGTAAGAGGTGGCGCAGCTTATTTATTTGGAAAAGATTTTCAGGTAGATATTTCTGGTCTTGTTAATTTTAAAGACACTCCTTCGAGATGGCAGGTAGCTGCCGGAGTTTCTTATAGATTCGATTTTCACGACGATGATGAATATATTGAAGACACTTATGAAGGCGACCGAAACCAACGTGGTGAAGAATTGGAAGAAACCGGATTTTATAAAGAAAATGAAGATGTTAATGGTTCTGGAAATTAATCCTGAACCTTAAATTTTTCTAAAATTCAAACATAAAAAAGCCGTTTAAAATTTCTTCTTGCTAACGTCATTCTGAACTTGTTTCAGAATCTAATTGGTATTAAACTAGACCCTGAAACAAGTTCAGGGTGACGAAAAGTGAAATTTTAAACGGCTTTTATTAATTTTTAAGAACTTAATCTTACCTATTCCTTGCTTGCCATTGCAGCAGAAACTGAAGCAGATAACCTTTTATAAGTTCCGTTTTCTAAACGTTCTCTAATTGCTGAAAAAGCAGTTAGGGTTTCTTCAATATCCTGAAGGGTATGCGTAGCGGTAGGAATCATTCTTAATAAAATAAGTCCTTTAGGAATAACCGGGTAAACTACAATAGAACAGAAAACGCCGTGGTTTTCTCTTAGATCTTTTACTAAAGCCATTGCTTCCGGAATGCTTCCTTTTAGATATACCGGAGTCACACAACTTTGGGTGGTTCCAATATCAAATCCGTTTTCTTTAAGTCCGTTTTGAAGTGCGTTCACATTTTCCCATAGCTTTTCTTTAAGCTCTGGCATTGTTCTTAGCATTTCCAAACGTTTTAATGCTCCCACCACCAATTGCATTTGCAATGATTTAGCGAACATTTGCGAACGTAAATTATATTTTAAATAATCTATAATTTCTTTATCGGCTGCGATAAATGCACCGGTACTGGCTAAAGATTTAGCGAAAGTAGCGAAGTACACATCAATCTCATCCTGAATGCCCTGCTCCTCACCTGCTCCGGCTCCTGTTTTACCAAGAGTACCAAAACCGTGGGCATCGTCTACAAAAAGTCTGAAATTATATTTTTTCTTCAGCTCAACGATTTCTTTTAATTTTCCCTGTTCACCACGCATACCAAAAACGCCTTCAGAAATTAATAAAATTCCTCCTCCGGTTTGTTCTGCAATTTTAGTGGCACGCTGCAGGTTCTTTTCTATACTTTCAAGATCGTTGTGCTTATAAGTAAAACGCTGACCTAAATGTAATCTTACACCGTCAATAATACAGGCGTGAGCATCTACATCGTATACGATCACATCTTGTTTAGATACCAAAGCATCTATGGTAGAAACCATTCCCTGGTAACCAAAATTAAGCAAGTAGGCCGATTGTTTGTGTACAAAAGAAGCTAATTCGTCTTGCAATTTTTCGTGAAGCTGAGTATGGCCGCTCATCATTCTAGCACCCATTGGGTAAGCCGAACCGTACTCAGCAGCAGCTTCAGCGTCTACTTTTCTTACTTCGGGATGATTGGCAAGTCCCAGGTAGTCGTTAATACTCCAGGTAATTACTTCTTTCCCTCTAAATTTCATTCGGTTAGAAATTGGCCCTTCCAGCTTAGGAAATACAAAATATCCTTCAGCCTGCTCTGCCCATTTTCCTAATGGTCCTTTATCTTTATATATTTTTTCAAATAAATCCCTCATCGATCTTTTTTTAGTCGAGCCGCAAAAATACTTAAAATTAGCTCAATTGCACAAAGTTATTTATTCAGCAAATTCAAATAAAAGAAAAGCATCCTACGCGGGATGCTTTTATAAACTTTATTTCTGAATAAATTTCAAAATACTTCTTATTTTATAAATTCTATAGGCTGTACCTCAATTTCATTTTTAGTATCAAAAAAGCCCTGTTCTTCCATCCAATCGTCGCTAAAGACTTTCCCCATATAACGGGAGCCGTGATCGGGGAAAATTACTACAACATTACTGTTTTCGTCAAATTCTCCTTCTTCAGCAAGTTGTTTTAATCCTTGGGTAGCTGCCCCACTGGTGTAACCTACAAATAAACCTTCGGTTTTTGCAAGTTCCCTGGCGGTATGTGCACTATCTTCGTCACTAACCTTAACAAAACGATCTATAATTTCAAAATCTGTTGCAGATGGAATAAGGTTTTTTCCCAGCCCTTCTATTCTGTACGGATAAATCTCACCAGAATCAAATTCTTTTGTTTCGTGATATTTCTTTAAAACTGAACCGTAAGCATCTATACCAATAACTTTCATTTCAGGATTTTGCTGCTTTAAATATCTAGCAGTTCCAGAAATTGTTCCACCGGTACCGCTACAAGCTACCAGGTGAGTTATTTTTCCTTCGGTTTGTTTCCAAATCTCAGGGCCTGTAGAATTAAAATGCGCATCAATATTCAGCTCATTAAAATACTGATTAATATAAACCGAGCCTTTAGTTTCTGAATGCAATCTTTTAGCAACCTGGTAATAAGATCTAGGATCGTCTGCCGAAACGTGCGCCGGGCAAACATACACCTTGGCGCCCATTGTTTTTAGCATATCAATCTTATCGTTAGAAGCTTTGGAGCTTACCGCAAGAATACATTCATAACCTTTTATAACACTCACCATAGCAATACTAAAACCGGTATTACCAGAAGTAGTTTCTATAATTGTGCTTCCCGGTTTAAGAATACCTTTTCTCTCGGCTTCTTCAATAATATAAAGTGCAATACGGTCTTTAGCGGAGTGTCCCGGATTAAAGGCTTCTACTTTAGCGAAGAATTCCCCTTTAAATTCCTGGGTTATTTTATTCAGTTGTATCAAGGGTGTATTGCCAATTAATTGCAATACATTATCATATACTTGCAAATCTTCTTTCATAAATCGAAGTTCTTTACAAAATTTGGGTTAACTATTTCACTCTTTTTAAGAGCGTAAAATCCCCCAAATTTAAGGCAAATTTTTTAATTAGTGGTCAATTCCTTCCAAATCCAGTAAAAACGCATACTCTTCGGCTACTTCTTTTAAAGCTTCAAAACGTCCGGAAGCCCCACCGTGACCGGCATCCATATTAGTATGGAACAACAATAAATTATTATTGGTCTTTAATTCTCTTAATTTCGCTACCCATTTTGCCGGTTCCCAATATTGAACCTGGGAATCGTGTAAACCTGTTGTTACCAGTAAATTTGGATAATCTTGCGCCACTACATTATCGTAAGGCGAATATTGCAGCATATATTCGTAATAATCTTTATTATTTGGATTTCCCCATTCATCGTATTCACCGGTGGTTAAAGGGATACTATCATCTAACATAGTAGTTACCACATCTACAAAAGGAACTGCAGAAATAACTCCGTTATAAAGCTGTGGCGCCATATTAATAACCGCGCCCATAAGCAAACCTCCTGCCGAACCACCCATTGCGTAAAGATGTGCTGCGGAAGTATATTTCTCCTGAATTAAATATTCTGAAACATCTATATAATCGGTAAAAGTGTTCATTTTATTGAAAAGCTTCCCGTTTTCATACCAGTTACGTCCCAAATATTCCCCACCACGAATGTGTGCGATTGCATAAATAAATCCGCGGTCTAGTAAACTTAGCCTTACCGTAGAAAAATAAGGGTCTATGGTAGAACCGTAAGAACCGTAAGCGTATTGTAGTAGCGGACTATTTTCATCTAATTTAGTTCCTTTTTTATAAACCAAACTCACCGGAATTTTAGTGCCGTCTTTGGCAGTAGCCCAAATTCTCTCAGAGAGGTAATTATTTTTATTAAAATTTTTATCTAAAACTTCCTGTTCTTTTAAAACCGTCTTTTCCCGGGTTTCCATATTAAAATCTACAACCGAAGTTGGCGTGGTCATAGAATTATAAGTAAACCTTAAAATATCAGTATCAAAAGCAGGATTTATAGAGGTATAAGCGGTATAGGTTTCATTATCAAAAGGAATATAATATTCTTCTGAATTATCCCAGCGAATCACTTTTATTTTATTTAAGCCATTATTACGCTCGCTTACTACCAGATACTTTTTAAAGATATCAATATCTTCAAGTAAATAATCTTCGCGATGCGGAATAACGTCTACCCAGTTTTCTTTTGTGGTTTTATCAACCGGGGTTTTCATAAGTTTAAAGTTGGTGGCGCCATCTTTATTGGTCATTACGTAAAAGTTATCTTCGTAATGCGCTATGCTATACTCTAAACCTCGTTCCCTGGGCTGAAAAACCTGGAATTTACCAGAGGGATCATCAGCCTTTAAAATTCGGTATTCTGTAGTTAATGTACTATGACTTCCTATAATGATATATTCCTTGGACTTCGATTTATAAACATAGGTGTTAAAAGTTTCATCCTCCTCTTCAAAAACCAGTTCATCTTCGGCAGAATCTGTCCCTAAAATGTGTTTATAAATTCGATAAGAACGGAGCGTTTGTTCGTCTTTTTTAGTATAGAAAAGCGTTTTATTATCGGCCGCCCAGGTAGAACCTCCGGTAGCATTTTCAATTTTATCAGGATAAGTTTCTCCGGTTTGCAGGTCTTTAATTTGAATGGTATATTTTCTTCGGCTTAAAGTATCTACCCCAAAAGCCACCATTTTATTATCGGGGCTCACATTCAATCCGCCAAGACTGTAATATTCAAAACCATTTGCCATTTCATTAACATCAAAAAGCAATTCTTCAGGCGCATCCAATTCCCGCTTTTTCCTTGAATAAATTGGGTAATCTTTTCCGGTTTCAAAACGGGTTAAATACCAGTAATTATTCAATTTATAGGGAACCGATTCATCATCTTCTTTTATTCGGCCTTTCATTTCCTCAAATAACCGCTGCTGAAAATCTTTGGTATGGGCAGTCATTTTCTGGTTATATTCATTTTCCTGATTTAGATAATCAATAACTTCTGGATTGTCGCGATTGTTCATCCAGTAATAATTATCTATTCTCACGTCTCCGTGAAATTCCAGGGTTTTAGGTATTTTCTTAGCTTTTGGCGGTAAAATTTCTTTTTTCAAATCTGCATTATTTTTAAGCGCTTGCAAAGGTAAGGCTTCCCAACCAAATACATAATTAGTGGGTTCAAATTAACAGGATTAAACCTGTAATTAGTAAATTTGTGTTTATTAAATTTAAAAAAGAGAATATGTTTGGAGATATGATGGGTATGATGAATAAAATCAAGGAAACCCAGCAAAAAGTTGAAGAAACTAAAGAACGCCTAAAAACAGTAACTATTGAAGAAAAATCCAGTGACGGACTTCTAAAAGTGACTATTAGCGCTACACGTGAAATTAAGAATATTAGCGTTGCTGATGAATTGATGGAAGATAAAGAACAGCTGGAAGATTATTTGGTATTAACTTTAAATAAAGCGATAAGCAGAGCTTCAGATATTAACGAAGCAGAACTTGCTGCCGTAGCAAAAGACGGGATGCCAGATATTCCCGGTTTAGATCAATTTAAATAAAATTTAATTATCTTAAATCCAGAATCTATTTCAGAATTTAAATCAAAAAAAGAGGGTGTAAATTAAACTCTGTCTGAATTGAATTATTTATTAATTTCATTCATACAGAATTATGACAACAAAAGAACAACAAGAATTCGAGAAGAAGGTACTTGACCAGTTCATGTCTGGCAAGA